>PNNU01000203.1 GCA_013824385.1 Anaerolinea sp. | reverse complement strand
GGGATTGAAACTGCACGAGTCCAATATCCCTTGAGAGCCTCACCGGTTTGCATCCACTCAGGGGCTTCAAGTTTATGCAGACCAGCTGTGATCCACTGATAACCGACATAAACACGAACGATCAGCCACAACCATGCAAATTTTGTGCTGTTGAAGAGTGCCTTAAAGAAAGGGGCATCTTCCATATTTGTTTCGCCGAACAATACATTTTTCATGAGACTCCTTTTTCTTTCATAATGTCTTCTAATAATGATGTCATGGTTAATTAAGATAAATAATACCTTATATATCATAAATATACAATAAATACTGTCATAAAATATGATGAATAATGTCATAATTATCTGATATAAAAACCCAAGGTTATTGGATAAGCTATGTAAAACAAAAAACACATCCATGCAGGGTAATGGCTTGGTATCAGGATAAAAAAAACAGTGTGAATGCTGGCATTCACACCGTTTTTAATCTTTTGACAGCAGTTAAAAAGCTGGAATTTCCACCGGGCTGCCAGCATTTTCGGTCAGATAATAGGGCAGCCAACCGACACCGAAGAGTTCTGAGAATATATCACTTTTAGTGGGAGTGATTGAAACCTCTGTGATCTTGGCGGTCACATTAGCCCATTTTTCGGTGACATCTTTAAGTGTTCTTTCTTTTTGCAGCAGAAGCTCTTTCATCTGGTCATTAAGAGCATCAAGGTCTTGTTCTTCGGCCAGCTTTTTATCTTTGGCGGCTTCTGACATGCGTACCTTCGACATGGTACTCGAAAGACTGCGTTTTCTGCCCGTGAGCATGCCAAATAATGCGCTTCCACCGGTTGCCAGGCTTTCAAGGTTGCGCTGGTTTACCGCGTTTTGGGCGGCTTTAACATCCAGCTCCTGGGCGTCAATCTTGCGCTGCAGTGTCGATATTTTTGTATCCAAAGTGGATGACACTTTTTCCATTTCAGCAGCGGTCATCTCTCTGGCGGCTGCTGTACAACGAGTGTGAAAATCTGCCTGTGTCATTTCGGGAGTGGCGTAAATTTTCAAAGCAGTATTTGATTTAAGTTTGATCGAACCAGTGCGATAGATCCATTCAAGAAAATCTTTTTGCAGGTCAACCGTTTTTTTGGCATCGCCAAGCCAGGCTGCTACCGGATGGAATTGTGAATTCGGCATGGATTGGGATTCCAGTTTCTGTAGGTCAAGTGCGCCAATGGTATTGTTTTCCCATTTAACCAGGCCGGTTCCCGGGGTTTCGAGCACAGCAGCGATCTTCTTGGAAGTTTCGAGGGCGTATTGCCTGGAAAGGTAGCGTACTTCTGCTTGCATTAGAAGTGCGGCTTTGTAGACCAACCCTTTGGCGCTTAAACCGGTTGGCAGGTTGGCGGCGCTGGCCGCTTCGCTGAAACCCTTGGTGGCAGGGAGGAAATATTCATTGATATTTCCTGGTATGGCAGGCCGACTGGATGTCATTTCAGCGGATTTTGATGCCGCGGTAGGTTTTGTTGGGGCTGCATCTGTTGAAGACGAAGCCGATGCAACAAATTTCTTGCCGTTTTCAATGCCCACGAGTTTGTTGGCTTGAGGAATCTGGTCGCGGGTCATGGGTCCGGCCAGGAAGTTGAGTGTCCAGCGTGTGCTAAATGTGACGGGTGCGGGTTTATAGATACTGTGATAAAGGAAGACTCTTTTCTGCAATCCGGAGATCAGTTTATCAAAAGTGGCCACATTGGTGCTGCCACCTGCAGAGGTGAGGCCGTCGAGCAAACGCTGTTTGTCCTGGTCGGTTTGCAACCGGCCGATCATCCACGTGCCTGCATTGGAAAGCGCCTTGTAATCCACATCCACCGGGTTTTGGGTTGCCAGAACCAGACCTACACCAAAGGCGCGTGCCTGTTTGAGCATGCGCATCATCACGGTCTTCGAAGCCGGGTTGGCCACCGGCGGCAGATAGCCCATGATCTCGTCGAAATAAACCAACGCCCGAAGGTTGCCCGTACCGCGCTGACTGCGCATCCACGATTCCACGGCGGCGAAGAGCAGGGTGACAAAGAACATGCGCTCATTTTCGCTCAAATGCGCCAGATAGAAGATTGAGTGACGCGGCTTGCCAGATTTTGGATAAAGCAATTCGGCGATATCCAGAGTTTGACCCTGCTGCCATACCTGAAAGGAGGGGGCAGCCAGAAAGTTATTCAACAGGATGGCCAGCGAAAAGCGTTCCTTCTCAGGGAAGAAGGATTCCATGGGGAAGGCGCCAAGGCGCTCCATGGGCGGAGTCTGCACTTGCAGGATCAGATCCGTGAGGGTTAGGGATTGTTTGTTGACCCAGGCGGTCTCGATCAAATTGGATAGCAGTATGTGTTCTCTTGAGCGCAGCGGATCGATGTCGCTGAGTCCGATCAAGCCCAACAGGGCTGTGACGGTGCTTGAGATTCGTTCTCGCAGCATTTCTGAGTTGGATTCCCAATCAAGATCTGGAGACTGAAAAGAGGAAAGGATGTTAACTGAGACGCCTGAAGAGGAACCAGGTGTAAAAATGGTGTAATCGGCGGTATCACCGAGGGCTTTAAGCTGCTCGGGGCCAAGACCTGATCCTTCCAGGCCTTTTTTCCATTTTTCGGCGGTCTCCGTGGAGGATTGTTCTACCGTTTTTCCGCTCTGACGGGCGATTTCAGGATCAATCCAGGGTTCAAAATCTGTGGGCAGCAAAGAAGGGAAATGCAGCAGCAGGTTGGTCAGGTCGCCCTTGGGGTCGATGATGATGGCGGGGATGCCATGCAGGGCGGCTTCTTCAAGCAAACCGATGCAGAGGCCGGTCTTACCTGAACCGGTCATGCCGGTGACCACCGCGTGCGTGGTTAAATTGGATGGATCAAGCAATACCTGTTCGCTGGTCGGGGCATTGGTTTTAATATCAAAAATCTTGCCAAGGTAGTATCCCGGATTGGAGGGTGCCATTTTTCACCTCTAGTTGAATTTTCTTTTGTTTAGATTATAGACTATCCTGTATCGAAGCGCCATTTATAACTTTGGCCTCAATCTTGTATCTAGTTTATTGGATTCTATATATTTAAGCGATCATCCGATTTCAACTCGAGGGTAGACGATTGTTTGACATCAATTTATTCGCAATAAATCTTGAACAAGGTGTGGAACAAAACTCCCTGCCGGGACTGGTGGCAATATCACCACCGCGTAAAACTGCGCGCGGACGCGAAAATGACACAGTCATTGCCATGGTTCAGATCAGCGGATCCTCCGGGATTGCGGCTGATAGTTTGAATGCATGGCTTTCAAAGAAACTTGAGGGTTATTATCAAACCGCCGGAACGGTCACTTTTGCCATGAAAACCCTGGTCGAAGCCTTGAATTCCGATTTGTTGGAGCGTAATTTGAAACGGGTCAAAGAGGGTGCGCGTATGTCCGCGGCACTCAACATTGTGGTTCTCCGGCGTGAATCCTTATACTTGTTAAACATCGGTCCGGCGAAAGCCTGGTTTGCGGGCAAGACTGAGGCACTTGAATTCTCAGATTCAGATAATCAAGGGCGCGGTTTGGGAGTAGATCAAAACCTGGTTTGCAGATTCTCCACCTGCGAATTGGTTGAGAATGACACCCTGGTGATTTCATGCCAACCCCCAGAGTTTTGGAAAGAGGAGACTTTTGCAGGCTGCAATGCGCTTACCAATGAAGCAGTCAGCAGGCGGTTGTTTAACCAAACTGGTCCTGATCTAAAAGCAGTATTCATGCGATTAATCCCCGGCAAAGGCCTGGTGAAACAGGAACCCTTGCCCGGACGTTCGTCCGCACAATCAGTGGCGGAATCGAAAGCTGCTCCAGAAGTTGAACCTGAGTCTTGGGCTCCACCCGTAGCAGTGGCCGCGTCCATTGCAGAGGCACCCATCCCCGCGTCTTCCATCCCCGTGGCATCCTTCCCTGCTGTCGAATGGAGCAGGCCTTCGAATTCAACTATTGAAAGCACTCCGGTTTCCAGACCTTCTTCCCAAATGGAAGTTCCTGTGGAAGAGCAATTTGAAAGTCCCAATGAATTTGAGCGGACAGAAGAGATTCAACCAAACCAACCGGTGATGAATTTGACTCTGAGAAGGCGGATAGGGACGCGGCTTCAGAATCCGGAATCTCAAGAAGAGAAAACCATTGGACCATCCACTGCACAAGTAACAGCGGGCAAAGTGACAAGGACGATGGTTTCCTCTGCCAACAAGATGGGTTCTTCTTTTTCCAGTTTCATGCAAAAAATATTGCCAGTCATGGCAGATGAGCCCTTGAAAATGAGCCGCAGTGCTTTGATTGGAATTGCCATTCTCGTACCCATGGTAATTGTCATCCTGGCAGGTTTGGTTTACAAATCTTCGGGCGAAAGTAAGTTATTCAATCAAAATCTTATCCTGGCGCAGCAATATGCCATCCAGGCTGAAACACAGGTCAACGATCCTCCACTCTATCTGGCCAGCTTGCAGCAATCCATGTACTGGCTCGACAAAGCCGAATCGTTTGGACAGAACGACACTTCGGCCTCTTTGCGCGTAAAAGTGCAGGGTGAATTGGATATTTTGCAGGGTGTTCAACGCCTCGAAATGGCAGAGGTGATCCCCGGCGGTCTGCAGGCTGGATCTGTAGTTACTCAAATGGTAGCCACCCCCACCGATCTGTATTTGTTGGATGGAACAAGTGGAACGATCAAACGCTACTCATTGGGCAGCTCGGGCTATCAGCTTGATGAAGCATTTGATTGCGGCCCGAATGAGAAAAATCCGCTGAACACTTTGGGGAAATTGGTGGATATGGTGCCTGTGGATGTAAATAATTCCTTCAAAGCCACCATTATGGCTGTGGATGCATCCGGTAACACGGAATTTTGTATCCCGGGAACTGCAGGTGTGGCGAGCGGTTTGACCCCGCCTGACCAGGGTTGGAAAAACCTGAAATCCATCGCTTTGTTCAATAATTATTTATACGTGCTGGATATCGGCGGTAATGCTGTGTATCGCTACGAAGGAACCGGAATCCAATTCGAGTCCAAACCAACCCTCTTTTTTGACAACCAGATCCCGGTCCTGACCGAAGCGGTTGATATTGAGGTCAATGGTGATGAGTTGTATATTTTGCGCAGCAATGGGCAAATGGTGGAATGCACCTACAGCCACATGAAGGATTACAAATTAACTGAATGCCAGGACCCCGCGCCATATGGTGATATGAGAACCGGGCAATCAGCAAATTCGATTACCTTCCCCGAAGCGAAATTCATCCAAATGCGCATGACGGATGCACCTGATTCTTCCATCTATTTATTGGACGGTACTGCCAAGGCTTTATACCACTTCAGCTTGCAGCGCAACCTGCAAAAGATACTGCATCCGCGGTTTATCGACGGCGCGAATCTTGACAGGGTTGCCCCCACGGCGATTGTGGTTTCTTCGGCCAGGATTATTTTCATGGCGTTTGGAAGTCAAATTTACTATGCCCCTCTGCCGTAGGCAGGGTGACTGAAAGGCCTTCCATGTCTCTTTTGACTCAAATTGATCAACCCACTTTATTGATTGACGAAGCAGTCACACGCAGTAATATTGCCTGCATGACCCAGCGTGCTTACGACAGGGGGGTGACTTTTCGACCGCATTTCAAAACCCACCAATCTGCGCAAATCGGAGAGTGGTTTCGTGATGCAGGTGTGCAAAAGATCACCGTCTCTTCGGTGGAGATGGCTGAATATTTTGCTGATTACGGCTGGGAGGATATTTTAATTGCTTTTTCATTCAATCCCCGGCAAATGAAACGCATCAATGCATTGGCCGAACGGGTTCATCTGGGAATATTGATCGAAAACCTGGATGTTTTGCCGCCTCTTGTTCTGTTTGGACAAGCGCCGTTGGACGTCTGGATCAAAGTGGATGCAGGCAGCCGCCGTACAGGCATTGACTGGCAAGATAAGAAGAGTTTGCATGAAATTTGTGAAGCGGTGAATCGGATTCCACGCTTGAGACTGACGGGATTGTTGACCCACTCTGGGCATTCTTACCATGCGGGCAGCGGCGAGGCGATCAGCCGCATCTTCCGTGAAGGTGTGGACCGCTTGAATCAAATACGCGACGAACTGGCAGTGATCGGGTTCAGCGGGTTGAAGGTTTCGGTGGGAGATACGCCCGGTTGTTCAGTGTGCGAAGATTGGTCCGGGATTGATGAGGTTAGGCCTGGGAATTTTGTGCTCTATGATGCCCAGCAAGCCGCGGAAGGTTCATGTGGAATTGACAACATTAGTATTGCCCTGGCCTGCCCGGTAGTGGCCAAACACCCTGACCGGCGCGAAGTGGTGGTGTATGGGGGTGCGATCCACTTATCAAAAAACACTGTAGAGCTGGATGGAAAGCAATCGTACGGTCTTCCCGCGTTGCCGAATGGCGAACGCTGGGGTGCGCCCATGCCGCACGCGCGTGTGGACAGGCTCTCTCAGGAACATGGAATTTTA
>PNNU01000202.1 GCA_013824385.1 Anaerolinea sp. | reverse complement strand
CTACCAAAGACCCCGCCGAGCGCCAGAAGAAAATTGACGCCATGCGTGAAGTGGGCGACCAGATCGCCAGCCTGGATGAAACCGTCCGCGAAGTCGATGAAAAACTGAAATACCTGCTGGCGTCCATCCCCAACATCCCCGACCCGGCTACGCCCTATGGCAAGGACGACAGCGAGAACGTGGTGCTGCGCACCGAAGGCACGCTGCCCAAGTTCGATTTTCAACCCCTGCCCCACTGGGACCTGGGCACCAAATTAGGCATCATTGATTTCGACCGCGGCACCAAACTTACTGGTTCGAGGTTCTACATCCTCAACGGACTGGGAGCCCGCTTACAGCGCGCCGTGATTGCCTACATGCTCGACCTGCATACACGCCAGGGATACGAAGAACGTTACACGCCCTTCATGGTCAAAGCGGAAACGTTGTATGCCTCAGGACAACTACCCAAATTTGCCGACAATCTTTATCACGACATCGAGGAAGATTTTTGGATGGTGCCGACTGCGGAAGTGCCCCTTACCGGCATGTACCGCGACGAAGTGTTGGATGAAGCCACCTTGCCGCAGCGCTTCACGGCTTATACGCCCTGCTTCAGACGCGAAAAAATGAGCGCCGGCCGGGACGTACGCGGCATCAAACGCGGCCACCAATTCGATAAAGTGGAAATGTATACCTACTGCAGACCGGAAGAATCCGCGCAGGAGTTGGAAAAAATGCTGGCAGATGCTGAAGCCACCTGTGCCGGGTTGGGTTTGCCCTACCGCATCAAACGGCTGTGCACTGGTGATATTGGCTTCAACTCCATGATCACTTACGATGTAGAAGTTTGGGCAGCCGGCTGCGACGAGTGGCTGGAAGTTTCATCCGTGTCAAATGTGGGTGATTTTCAAGCCAGGCGCGCCAACATCAAATACAAACCCGCAGACGGCAGCAAGAACCGCCTGCTGCATACGCTCAACGGATCTGGCCTTGGCATGCCCCGCACCATGATCGCCATCCTTGAAAATTACCAACAGGCTGACGGCTCGATCAAGATCCCCGAAGTGCTGCTTCCGTGGATGGGCGGCGCAATAGAAATCAAAGCCCAATAACACCTTCTTTTTTGATGGCAATTCCGCCCAAACTCCCCGAACATTCTGTTAATTCCCCCGTGATGTTCAATAACGGGGGAATTGTTCCAACCCGTAAGAAGATATTTTTTTGGATCATTCTGGCAGTGCTATCGGTTATTTTTGCGGAAGTAACCTGCTTTTCTTCTCCATACCCGTTTTTTGATGGTTGGGGGTTGATGGTGGTACTGCCGCTTTATGGATTGCACATCCTGTTTTTGGCCGGGGTGATCTTCAGAAACAAATCCATTTCACTGCCTATATTGTTGCTCGCCGGTTTACTCTTTGGCCTGTATGAAGCACCAATCACCAAAGTGTTGTGGGACCCCACCTGGGGAGGTAAAGAAACCATGTTTGCCGGAATTGCATGGCTGCAAACCAGTGTTCTGACATTGTTCTGGCATCCCTGGTTTGCCTTCATCTTGCCTCTTCTGTTTGGCGAATCCCTTTTTTCCTCGACACAAGAAGTTTTTTCAGTTCTATCGAAACCAGTAAGAAAAATATTAGGGTTGGTACTTCTGGCTTTATTTTGTGGAATAAATCAAGGCGCAAATTCACCCTCGGTACCATCCACCTTGATTTCCACCGCACAAGCGCTGGGAGTGTTTCTATCCTTCTCGCTTCTCTGCAAATTGATTTTAAAACATACGCGTTATCGCTTGAGAGATCTTCTGCCAAAAGGGAAGGAATTGATCGTGTTGGGGGTGTTACTGCTGATTTTCTACATTGCAGCGGGTTTCTTGATTCGACCTGAGGCGTTTCCTCATGGGCTGGGTCCATATCTAACCATTTTGGGAATCTACCTGACAACAGGTATATTACTCTGGTTCAATCTGAAGAAATCCAATCCACTAGAACCCGTCACCCAGACCATTCCGTCTCAGTTTCCATGGCCTGGGATCCTATTATTTGTACTCGTTTTCATAGCCTCTTCAATTCTGTTTTCATTTTTCAAATCCACTGCAAGCATGCTGATCCTGATAACCTGGGTCCTTGGTATCCTGATCGGACTGGGAATTGTCATTAATTCTATTTTTATCTCTATTAGATCCCATTAACCCTGCTTCAGCATGGTATCAAGACTGACATCCTATTGTACAATCCTTATATTGTCATAAAATGATAAATCCTCTCAAAGGAGAGCAACATGCCGATCAATTTCCGCTTGTTTACTGCTGTAATCATTCTCTTGTTTACCATTTCAGGATGCAACACCGTGGAAACACCTGAGGTCGCGTTTATCGATAGCGAAAACGCCTATCTTGGGCAAACTCCACCCGGATTAACCCCGCAATTATTCGCCCCTGGGATCGTATCCACTGACTCAACCATCGAATTTGGTACGGCCTTTTCCACCGATGGGACTGAAATATTTTTTTCACAGAGAGTTGAAGGTGGACAGAATAAAATTTATGAAACACATTTTTTAGATGGATCATGGTCTAACCCAACTCCAATTTCTCTTTCTACCAAACTCGAAGCATGTGAACCACACATTACTGCTGATAATAAAACGTTATATTTTAGTGTATTTATCCAGGAATCGAGTAATATTTGGGCAATGGATCGCACAACTGACGGTTGGTCTGAACCAAGATTAGTGGGAGAAGGAATGTTTGTAAGCACAGATCAAAATGGAACGATCTATGTAACCAACTTCTCATCCGGTTATCCAAGCTTAAGCGAAGTTACTTTGGTGGATAATGTTTTCAAAGATTACACATACATTGCCCAGGGTGTCCATCCTGCGATAGCACCTGATGGAAGCTATCTTGTGTCAGATAATGGAGATGGCAGTTTCAAGGTAAGATTCCGCAAGGAAGATGGAAAATGGGGAACACCAAAGGACCTGACCAAATCAGGCATCCCGGTAACCGCATCCATTGGTTCGATCACTCCAGACGGAAAATATTTTTTCTATGTTGATAAATATGATATCTACTGGGTCAGTACAGAAGTGATTACGAGTTTAAAATAGTACGTATCGATAAATGAAAACTGGCAACTTTTATCCATTTCAATAGTTTATTAATCAATCGTACCATTATGCAGATCAATGAATCTAAAAGTTACAAAAACACCTTCAATCATTTTTTCCAGAAGGTGTTTTTATTCAATTCTTATGCTTTGCATGTATAAATAGAGCATGGATACTATTGCAAACTCTTCCTGGTTCATCCCTGTCTTGATCGCCGTCATGGCGGTTGGCTTGATCGGATTGATGTTTTACATCATCCCCGGTTTGACCATCATTTGGTTGGCCATTTTGGCTTATGGTATTGTTTATGGATTCAATGTTTGGTCCGGAATCCTGTTTGGCATCATTACGCTGTTGATGATTGGCGGCAACCTGGTGGATAACCTGATGATGGGCAAGGAAGCGCGCAAGACCGGCGCGGGTTGGCCATCCATTTTAGTGGCGTTGGCGGCTGGCATCATCGGCACTTTCGTACTGCCTCCCTTTGGCGGTCTGCTTTTTGCAGCTTTAGGGATCCTCATTTTTGAGTGGATCAGGAAAAAAGACTTCAAAGAGGGGTTGAAATCTACCGGGGGAATCCTCAAAGGTTGCGGTCTGGCGATAATTGTCCGCGTATTGATCGGTCTGGTGATGATCGGGATGTGGGGAGCCTGGGCTTTGTGGATTAAGTAACCTTTTCAACAAAAAAAGTCATTCACACAAAATTAATTCATTTTTTAGCCCATCCTCATGGTGGATGGGCTAAAAATATGCATAATTGAATGGACAAGATACAAAGTGAAAGCTTTGTATTATTTTATTTACAGGTACATTCAGCAATCTGGGGAAAGAACCATGAAAAAAACCTTTTTCCGAGTAAACACTCTTCAAGGAAAGTTGGTATTAATTGTCGGGTCTAGTCTGCTGCTGATTGGGGGAATCATCATTTCACTCTTCTCGATCAGTTCTATTAAGACAAGCACCCAAAGTGCGGAAGATGTCGCGCTTGCCCAGTCTCATCTGGAAGCGACCAGGATCGAAAATTGGCTCGCTTCTGCAATGAGTGTCACCCGAACCTTAACACAATCCCTGGTGGCTATTAAGACTGCAAACTCTGACAATCAATTCTCCAGAGAGCAAGTCATCAACATGATGACACCCATTCTTGAAAATAACCCTGATTTTTATGGCATTTGGACGGCGTGGGTTCCAAATGGTTTTGATGGTAATGACAGCGCCTCGATTAACACTCCGGGAAGTGACCCTGTCGGACGATTTACTCCATATCTGGTCAAAAATGAAAAAGGAAATGTTGTCCTCAACCCAGACGTTCTCATCTTTTCAGAAGAGAGTACCAATGAATATATTCAGTGTTCCATGCAAAGTAAAACCGAATGCATCATGGAACCTTATTTCGAAGAAGTTGACGGAAAGAATATCTACATGACCAGCACCACTTATCCGATCATCGTGAATGGTATTTTCTATGGCGTTGTTGGCGTGGATCTCGAACTGAGCCCTCTGCAGGGTGAAGTTGATTCAATTCTTCAAACAGAAAAAGCCAATCAAATCAAAGTGTTTAGCAACGCAGGCATCATAGTAGCCTCCTCTCAACATTCAGAAGAGATTGGTCATTCCATCAGCGAGTATTCCACCGATTTTCAAGCAGATTTGGATAAAATAAATTCAAGAGTGTCGCAAATAGGCAGCGAAGGGGATAATATTGAAGCTCTTGTACCAGTTGAGCTAACCAATGTGAAAACCCCGTGGGCTGTTCAGATGATTTACTCAACCAATGAAACGACAAAAACTGTCAGAACTCAAACCTTTGTCACTGCCGGAATTTCGATTGGTCTATTGGGAATTCTATTGATCGCGGTTTGGTTCGTTACAGGCAGATTGATCACCAAACCAGTCCGTTTGATAGCGGATGGAGCGAGACATCTGGCGGTTGGCGATATCGATTTTACAGGTATGGATCGTAAAGAAACAGCCAAAATAGATATCAGAGATGATGAATTAGGCGATGTTGGCAAAGCTTTTTCAGACCTGTGCGTCTACTTTATTGAGAAGACATCAGTAGCTCAGGATATTGCTGAAGGAGTTCTATCCACGGAGGTGGATATAAAGGGAGACAAAGATCATCTTGGCCTTGCGTTGAAGCAAATGATTGAAGGACTCCGTCAATCCATTGGTGCAGTTGCCCAAAGCGCTAATGAAGTGCAGCATACCTCCGAGGAATTGGCCAATTCTGCTGAACAAGCTTCGGCCGTGACCAATCTAATTTCAACGACCATTCAGGATATTGCGAAGGGGACCTCAAGTCAAACCGAAGCTGTTGCGCTAACCGCCAATTCAGTGGAACAACTCACGAGGTCGATTGATGGGGTCTCCACAGGAGCCGTGGATCAGGCTAATGCGGTCACGCAATCCGCGGAGATCACCAACCAACTCTCACAAGCCATCTCGCAGGTGGCTGGCAACATCCAGACAGTGGCCGCCCAAGCAAGTGCTGCAACCGCTGCAGCCCGCGCCGGTGTAGAAAAGGTGGAAAGAACCCTGGCTGAAATGCAAGCAATTAAAACGGCTGTCGACCTTTCGACTAGCAAGGTGCATGAAATGGGTTCACATTCTGACCAGATCGGACAGATTGTGGTCACGATTGACGAAATCGCTTCACAAACCAATTTATTGGCACTCAATGCAGCCATTGAAGCAGCCCGTGCCGGAGAAGCCGGCAAAGGTTTTGCCGTGGTCGCCGCTGAAGTCCGCAACCTGGCAGAAAGATCATCCGTAGCTACACGTGAGATTGGCGCTTTGGTAAATTCCATTCAAAAAGTGGTTAAAGAAGCCATCGCCGCCATGGAAAACGGAACAAAAGAAGTGGAACAAGGCGTCTCTCTTGCCAATGAAGCCGGACAATCGCTGCAGGATATTCTTCAGGCTGCCGGATTGGTGAACGAACAAGCTGAACAGGCTTCTGCTGCTGCCGAACAAATGTCCGCTTCGGCCATCGAGTTGGTCAGCGCAGTGGACTCCGTCTCGGCAGTAGTGGAACAAAATACAGCCGCTACAGCAGAAATGTCCACCGGTTCAGTAAAAATGATGCAGGCTATTGAAACCATTGCTTCAATCTCCGAAGAAAACAACTCCTCCATAGAAGAGGTGTCTGCTTCCACTGAAATCATGTCCGCCCAGGTGGATGAAGTAACCACATCCGCCAATGCGCTCTCCAAGCTGGCCAAGGAACTGAACCGTATCGTGAACGAATTCAAGTTGTCGTAGGTTTCTATAATATAAAAGACCCCGTAGGGAAGGTTCATCCAGCAAGTGGACGCTTCGAGTGAACCTCTCCTACGAAAAACCATTATTAGGGCAAGAGTCCGATTTCTTAAACCAGAAATCGGACTCTTTTAAAATGAGACCCCGCAGTTCAAAC
>PNNU01000201.1 GCA_013824385.1 Anaerolinea sp. | reverse complement strand
AGAATAGTGGCCCGAGAAAGTGTTTGGTTGGGGTGCCTGAGAAAATATTCCAGCAAATCCCATTCCTTCTTGGTCAGTTCGATAGATTCATTTGCCCTGCGTACGCTGTGTGCTTTAACATCCATTACGATGGAGCCAAGACGAATTTCATCCGGGTCCACCGATCCGGGTGAGTATCGCGGCTCAATGCCCTGATGCGGGCAATTAATTCATCAAAATCAAATGGCTTGATTAGATAGTCATCCGCGCCGCTTTCGAGCCCGGTTACCTGTCTTCGATTTGTCCACGTGCGGTCAGCATTAAAATGGGAATTGTCATTTTTGAAGATCGAATTTTGCGGCAGATGGACGGTCCATCGCGGCCGGGAAGCATCCAATCCACGATAACCAAGTCATGTGCAGCCCTTAATGCCACTTCCAAACCGTATTCGCCGTCATTCTCAACATCCACAGAATAGCTTTCATCCTCGAGGACCTGCTTCACGAGCTTTGCCAAACGTTTATCATCTTCGATCAGTAGAATTTTCATCTTATTTGTATTATACAACGTGCTCTCTGAATCTTATTGACCATAAAGCAAAGATTGGAAATTCATTGGAGTATTTGCGACTATTTTTACCTTATTTCCAATCTTAAATAAGTATTCTATATGAAGTACCAAATAAAAAAAGGAGAAAAACATGAAAAACAAACTTGCATTAGCTGTTCCAATTATTGTCGCCGTTATTGTTATGACGGCAGGTATGGGTGTAATTACAAAGGTATATGCAAATAACAATCCGCAGGTTAACTCTAGCCCAACTGTGGAAGCAACGGCATACGCTCAACCCAAACAATCGTATCAACAAATTTCCACACTGGCAGACGGAATCCAGGAACAAACTACCCCTGATCCTTTGCTAGACTCTACTGCTACTTATCTCTTGACCGCAGAACAAGCTTCTTCAATAGCCCAAATAATAGCTGGAGTTGCACCAAAAGATCTGCCCGAATTGGTCAGCTTCCGCGGAACACCTGCTTATGAAGTGGAATTTATGGATCGCGAAATTTACGTGGATGCAAATTCAGGTGTTATCCTTTTTACCGATTTACAAAAACCGGATACTGAGAATTCAACTGAAGAAGCTTTATCCCAGGAAACAAATCATTTGAAAACCAGTCAATCGGTTGAAATGGAAACTTCTACAAACCACGATTCCGAAGTATATGATGTGCGTAGTGAAGATGATCAAAGCGTTTACGAAGATTTGAATGTAGAAGAAGTAGCTACTCCAATGGCATCTCCTACACACCCTTCAAACAGTTCTTCAAGCTCGGTACATGAATCTGAATCTTCAAACAACAATGACGACCAGGATTAATAAAAATACAGACTGCTCCAATTTCGCTACACAATCTTCAAAACCATAAAATGATAATATTTACAGTGTTGAAAACAGTCCATGATAAATTGAGTCATGGACTGTTTTTTATAATCTTTCTCCATTCAGCATTATCCATGTTTAAAATCACTCTTGAGAAAACTCCCTCATTTTTTACTGCACATTAGCCGTCTTTGAGAAGAATTATGCTCGTTTTATTTGCATAAACAACCTGACAAAAGAATTCCTTACCTATTGAAGCAAAGATTGGAATTTCATTGGAAAAATTATGACTTTTTTTACCTTATTTCCAATCTTGGGAGTGTATCCTTAGCAAGAATCAAATAAGAAAAGGAGAAAGTAATGAAAAACAAACTCACACTAGCTGTATCCATTTTTGTCACCGCTTTTGTAATAACAGCAGGTATCGGAGTGATTACCAAGGTATCTGCAAACAATAATCCACAGGTGAATTCTAGCCCAACTGTTGATGCAACTGCATTCGCTCAACGTGAACAGGCTTATCAGCAAATCATTGCCCAAGCCAATCAACAAATCGAATTGGCCAACCAGCAAATTGTCACATTGGCCAACGGAGTCTCTCCACAAGCTACCCTCGATCCTTCTCCACAAGCTACCGCAACTTATCTCTTCACTGCAGAACAAGCTTCCGCAATCGCCCAACAAATATCCGGGGAAGCGCCAAAAAGCTTACCTGAATTGGTCAGTTTCAGCGGAACACCTGCTTTTGAAGTGGAATTTGGCAACGGTAAAGTTTATGTGGATGCAAATACAGGTGCAGTTCTTTTTAATGGATTGCAAAAAGCAGCAACAAGTATCACCAGTGAACAAGCTTTGTATATCGCCGTGAATTACTTGACGACCAGTCAACCGGTTGCCATGAACACATCTACATTCAACGGTGCCAAAGTATATGTAGTTCTATTTGCTGACGGTCAAAGTGTTTACGTGGATTTGACTGGAAAAGTAGTTGCTGTTCAAATGGCAACCCCTGCGCAACTTTCTACCAAGTCATCAAGCTCAGAACATGAATCTGAATTTTCAGAAGATCACGACGACTATGACGACAGTAACGACTATGACGATTAACATTAATAAAAATTGCAGGTGATTTCTATGGAAAAACCAACTATGCATCGCAAAAAACAATTTGTTTCAAATGCTTTCAAATATATGATCGCAGTCAGTTCAATATCAGGCACCCTGGGAATTTGGAACCTGTTAGCAAACAAAGACCTGGTCAATGCAAACGCCCAGAATAGCATAAACGGACAAACCACTGCAGTTATTGACCAGGCTCCTCTACCGACACTTGTTTCAGTAATCAAGGTTGATCTAAGTTCAATACAGGCAAATGGGACAGTCGCAACAACGGTACCGGTAACAGGGGCAAATCCTTTGCGCGAAGTGGCCCGTCCGACTGCGGCACCTGCAACCTCATCTGCTGCTGTACCAAGTTTGAACAACCCTTCGACAAACTCGAACACAACCATGGATCAAGGCGCTCCAGCAGTCCTTCCTCCTGCTCCAGTTACAACAACGCAGTCGTCAAAACCATGAAAACAATAACTTTTCAAGCAATGGGATCCAAAATCTTGATCGCGATGGATACCGAAGAGCTTCATCCATAAGATGAAGCTCTTAAAGCTCGAGATTGGTTTGAGGAATGGGAAGAATCTTTCAGCCGGTTTCGATTGACCAGCGAGTTGAGCCAGTTTAACCGACACTCAGGAATTCCCCAAAAAGTTAGTGAACCTTTTTTTGATGTAGCTTCTCTGGCTCTGAAAGTGAGCCGCGAAACGAACGGATTGATCAACCCGTTGATTCTTAATGCGCTTCAGTCAGCAGGTTACACGGAAGATTTTGAAAATCTGGTCAACCTGACTGATCTGGCATTAAACCAGCCCATCACCTCCGTGGCGAATGGCAATCAGGAATTCACGCTTGACCCAGACGGACAAACCATCACAATTCCGTTTGGAACCCAACTGGATTTCGGCGGATTTGCCAAAGGATGGGCAGCACATCAAACCATGCTCCGTCTGCAATCTCTCGCCCCAGTGTTAGTGGATGCAGGTGGCGACATAGCCGTCAGCGGCCCCCTTGCCGATGGATCAGCTTGGCCTATCGGCGTTACTGACCCTACAAATAAAGAAAATAATCTGGAACTTATTATGATTCTTAATGGCGGTGTGGCAACGTCAGGCAGAGATTACCGCAAGTGGTTTACCAACAATCGATGGCAGCATCATCTCATCGACACCCGAACCAATCAACCTGCCGAAACCGACGTCTTGACTGCCACTGTAATCGCAGATAATCTCCTGATTGCAGAAATGGATGCCAAAATGGGTGTTATCCTTGGTAGTGAAGAAGGTGTATCATGGTTAAAAGAACAACCTGATGTTGATTTTTTGTTAGTACTTGAGAATGGTGTCATTATTAAAAGTACGGGATTTATAGAAAAACAATGGAACCTCCAATGGAATCAAATAACTCACAATCTATCAATATAGAAGAAGTTGAACCCGCTTTCAATTTAGGCGGATTTGCATTTATCATGCTGGCGGCCTTTTTAGGTGCGCTAGCTGCCGCGATTTTTTTGCCTAATTGGCTACCTTCCCTGACTCAATCTGTTGCCGGAGCTGATCCGAAAGCTTTTTGGTATCTCTCACGGGGCAGCGCTTTTGTGGCTTATTCCTTGTTGTGGCTGTCCATGATTCTTGGTACAGGCATAACCAATAAGCTTTCAGTTTTATGGCCGGGGCTTCCACCAACCATCGAGCTTCACCAATACACCAGTATCCTCGGACTGGCTTTCGGACTTTTCCATGGATTGATCCTTATGGGCGATCACTTCATGAAATTTTCTCTTGCCCAAGTTCTAATACCCTTCACTACTTCGGGTTATCGACCCCTTTGGGTGGGTATCGGTCAAGTTGGTTTCTACACCATGCTCATCATCACCTTGAGCTTTTACGTCCGCAAAAAGATCGGACCTAAAACATGGCGCGCTCTGCATTTCATCAGTTTTCTCACTTACGTTTCAGTATTGGTTCACGCCATTTTAGCCGGCACAGACACCTCCGCTCTAGGAGCCCAGCTCTACTATATGATTACTGGCGGGCTTCTCTTCTTCATGATCCTCTACCGCATCTTGATTAGCAGCGCGAATGCCCGTGAGAAAAAAATGAGATTGCAAGGAGTTCCACCCAAAATTCCAACGCAATAACCAACTGAATTTTGCAGTATGAGACACCACCTTCAAGTAAGTGGTGTCTCTTTGTAATATAATCACTTCAAGCAAAAATACATTTTCCAAGGAGATCAAATGGCATCCAAAAATCCACCTCATTGGGATCTCTCCAATGTCTACCCTTCTCTATCTTCACTGCAATACGTCGCAGATTTCAAAAAAATGCAGAAACTCCTCACCGAACAGGAGAAATACCTGGTCGAAAAAGTAAGCCAGATAAGCGCCGCCTCTGCGGATGCCCAGATCGCCGAAACCGCTTCGGTACTCATCGACCACTTCAATCAGATCCTGTTGGTGGCCGGCACCTTGCGCTCTTACCTCGAATCTTTCATTTCCACCGACTCATACAATCAAGAAGCCCAAAAGAAGCTTTCTGAATACGAACTGGTCAGTGTTAAAACGGATCAGGTCTTCATGCAGGCGCGAGCCTGGCTTGGAAAAATATCCAGCAAGCTGCCCGCAGCCCTGGAGCTGAACGAGATCGTTAAAGCACATGCATTCTTCGTCAAAGAAGCGGCAGAACAAAGCAAGTACCTTATGTCCACCCCGGAAGAGACATTGGCCTCCGAACTCAACTTGAGCGGCGCCAACGGATGGGAAAAACTTCAAGGCACAGTGACCTCCCAGCTCAGTGTGGATTTTGAGTTGGACGGCAAAGTACAGAAGCTGCCGATGCCCGCTCTGATCAATATGCGCTCACATCCAGATGAAGATGTGCGCCGCCGCGGATATGAAGCCGAGAACCTGGCGTGGCCATCCGTGAAAGAACCCCTGGCCGCCGCCATGAACGGCATCAAAGGTGAGGTCAATACACTCAATCGCCACCGCGGACGCAAAGACGCCGTCCACAGCTCGATCGACATTGCCCGCCTGGATCGGGATACTCTCGAGACCATGCTTGAAGCCATGCATGATTCCTTCCCCTTATTCCGTAAATATTACAAAGCCAAAGCCGCACGGTTTGGGGTGAAGAAGCTGCAGTGGTGGAACATCTACGCTCCGGTGGGTGAATCCAAAACCAGTTTTTCTTTCGATGAAGCTAAGAACTTCATCTTGACCCATTTTGAAGGGTTTTCACCCGACCTCAGCAATTTCGCCAAACACGCCATTGATCACAACTGGATCGACGCCGAACAGCGCGACGGCAAACGGGGCGGCGCCTTTTGCATGGACGTTCCTGGTGTGGGTGAATGCCGCATCTTGTGCAACTTTGACGGTTCGCTGGATCAGGTATCCACTTTGGCACATGAATTGGGACACGGTTTTCACAATGACTGCATGGTAAAAGCCGGTAAAACCGAACTACAAAAAAACACACCCATGACACTGGCCGAAACGGCTTCCATCATGTGCGAAACCATCGTTACCAGTGCTGCGCTCAAACTGGTCAAGAATCCGCAAGAAGAGCTGGCCATTTTGGAGACGCAATTGATCGGCGACGCCCAGGTGATCGTGGATATCTATTCGCGGTACCTGTTTGAGACGGAAGTTTTCAAGCGCCGCGAAAAATCCGAGCTGAGCGCGGACGAGTTGTGCGAGATCATGGAACAGGCACAGAAAGACACCTACGGCGACGGCCTGGATGACAAATATCTGCAAAAGTGGATGTGGACCTGGAAGCCTCATTATTACTCGGCAGACCTCTCTTTCTATAATTACCCTTATGCCTTTGGCTTGCTCTTCGCCACCGGCCTGTATGCCATCTACCAGCAGCGCGGCCCCGCTTTCGTGGCGGATTATAAGAGCTTGCTGGCCAGCACCGGCGAAGGCACGGCTGCCGACCTGGCGATGCGTTTTGGCATCGACCTGCGCAAGAAGAGCTTCTGGCAGGGAAGTCTCAAGGTGATCGAGGATCGGGTCAACCGCTACTG
>PNNU01000200.1 GCA_013824385.1 Anaerolinea sp. | reverse complement strand
AGACTTCCACCGATGGATTGCTTCCAAAAATTGATGCTTTTTTCAATAATTGGCAGGCTGCCGCTGATGATCCAACTAATACAAGTGTTCGTCGTCAACTTCTTGACAGTGCAAAAGAACTTGCCAGTTCAATAAATACAAGATACAGCCAGATAGAATCAATTCGTTCTGAACAAGACCTAACCATCAACCAAAGTATTCAGGAAATCAATCAAATTGCAGATAATATTGCAAATTTAAACCGTGAAATTTCTCGCATCATGTCGGTTGGCAATTCACCCAATGATTTATTGGATGCCCGTGATGTCGCTCTTGATCGCTTGTCTGAGCTGACAGGCGCCACTTCGTTTAAACAAGAAAATGGCGAAGTCAGCGTTTCAATTAATGGACATATACTTGTGGGTGGCCATGAAACATATCCTCTGCATACTGAGATCGATGCCACCAATGAAAATTTAACCAAGATCGTTTGGAGTGATGGCAAGGATATGGTCCCCACTTCTGGCGAATTGGCTGGTGTCATTGAAGCACGAGATACCATTTTCGAAGACCAACGCACTGGACTAAATAATCTCTCCATGATGCTAAAAGAACAAGTCAATGCCATCCACTTTAATGGTTTCGGTTTGGATGGATTCAATCAACGTGATTTCTTTACAGGTGACGATGCAGGTCATTTTGCCGTCAATGAGGTTCTAGAAGATGTTTCAAAGATTGCACTTTCATCTGCATCTACTGAGCCCGGCAACAATGAAGTAGGACGAGCAATTTTCAAACTCAGAACTACCGGGACTATGAATTCTGATACTATGACCTTTTCTCAGTATTACAATGATCAGGTTTCAAAATTAGGTTTGACTGTTCAAAGGGCCAAAACAAATGCCCGCGATCGAAATCTTGTGGCAGAGGCACTTGTCTCACAACGTGAGTCTGTAACAGGGGTCAGTTTAAACGAAGAAGCTGCGAATATTGCAAAAGCACAAAAAGCTTATGAGGCTGCAGCAAGAGTCATCAGTATTATCGATGAAATGCTCAATACCGTGATCAATGGTATGGGCGCCGGAAGATAGGATAAATTATTATGAGAGTACCCGATAGCATGACCTATAACAAAGCCATTCGCTATATGAATGACTCAAAAGCAAAATTGGATCAATTGGCCGAAACAGCAACTACTTTTAAGAATTTTTCCAATTCCTCCGATGATCCAAGCCTGGTTTCTACAGCTCTTGTATTGCGGTCCAGTATTATGGTCAGTAAAGGTTACATCGCATCCGGTACAAACTCTCAGGCGTGGATGGAAAATAACGAAACTTCATTTAATTTGATGAATGATCTGATAGGTCAGGCAAATACCATAATGCTTAAAGCGACTTCAGATACGGTAGGTGCCACAGAACGCGCGAATGACTATGCTGTTCAAATTACCCAGCTTCTTAATCAAGCCGTTTCAATTGCCAACACATCCTATAATGACAATTATCTATTCTCAGGAAATTCGGTCAAAACTAAACCCTTTAATTTAGTCACTGCCCTTGATGGTAGTATCACAGTAAATTATGCAGGAGATTCTGGAACAATGAAACGGGATCTAGCACCTGGTGTTGCAGTTACAATCAACACTGATGGTCAGACTGCTTTCAAACCATTTTTTGATGCATTAATTCTTGCGAAACATGGTCTTGAAACAAATGACAGCATTGAAATGGGTACTGCCCTTTCTGATGTCAATACCGCATTAACGACTATGAACGTATCTCGCACAAACAACGCTGCCATTCTCAGACAGATCAAAACCAGTAATGAGCATTTGACTACAACTCAAAATGAATTAAGAGGTCTATTGTCAATCAAAGAAGATGCAAATATGGCTGAAGCTATTTCAATGTTCAACCTTCAACAAACGACTTATCAAACTGTTTTGGATGTTTGTTCCAGATCAATATCTGCATCGAACCTATTTGACGCATTACGGTAAAGGCTTCTTTTATGCTTGTTCTTTCTCGACGAACAAATGAAACCATCCAAATCGGTGATGATATATTCATCACCGTTCTAGGCGTTGAGGGAGACAAAGTCAAGATAGGTATTGCTGCTCCTCGAGAAGTTCCAATTTTACGCGGCGAAATAATTGAAGCATTAAAATCTCAAGAGAAATTAAAAGTCCTTCTTGTAGAAGGACCTGAACCGGATTCATTTAAAAATCTCAGAGAATTACTTGAATCAGAATTCAAATCTGAATAATTTATTCCTTATCCATGTTTCTAAGAAATGCTTGTTCAGCTA
The DNA here is from genome assembly GCA_013824385.1 of Anaerolinea sp. Next base: position 4,317 of record PNNU01000200.1, on the reverse strand, counting down.
GAATGATCTGATAAGGAATTTTCTTTACAACCATGAACATAGCAGCATGCTGCCCGGTTATTCGAATAATCCTTCCAAGAATTTCTACAGTTGAACCATCATGTATCAAAACCTGGGCATGAAATAAATCACCAGGTAATTTTACGTTATCTTTTAATTTAAATCGACAACCTGTTTCACTAAGATCCATGATATCAAATTGAATATTTCTTATTATCAAATTCGGATGATAAGTCTCGGGATAAATGATTCTAAAATTTTGTCTTCGATCGTCGTATTGGTTCGTAGCATCGCTCATTATAAATTCACCTTGCTGGTTTTATGTTGGATTCGATAAATATAAGATAACACTTCAGCAACGACTCTATATAATTCTGGTGGTATAGTCTGATTTATGTCAATCTCCATCAGTGCGGCGGTTAAAACAGGATCATCTCGGATTGGAATTCCATTTTGTTTTGCGATTGCAATTATTTGTTCGGCAATTTTATTTTTTCCTGAAGCCAATACTCTCGGGGCCTCATCCTTTAATGGATTATAACCAAGGGCAACTGCTTTAGGGTTTTCTTCATCTTTGTCGGCATGTATGTGAAGAGATGTCATACCTATACTCCAAGATCAACAGATGATATTGTCGGCAAAGATCTTCCTGATTCATTCAAATCCATTTCGAGGATCGAACTTCCTAATTCCACTTTTGTTGTCTTTAAAGTATACCCGAGATTCTGTAAACCAATCTTGAAATCGTCCAATTCTTCTGAAGCTTTTTCGCATATTTCTTTATTTGTTGCTGTAACCTCAGCGCCAATTAAATGGGAAACGATTGATAAATCCACTTTGATCATGTCGTATTCATCAAGATCTACTTGAATGACTAATCGTGTATAGTCTGGATTTATTCTACTTCCAGATTCTTCATCATTTTCATGTGCTATTCGAATTTGCAGATTATGTACAGAATCTTGCTGAACACGATTTAAAGGATTAAATCCAAACGAGATAGGCAAATCCATTTGTGTCCACTGCCCTTTTGCCACTGGCTGTTCAGTCTCAGTATTAATGAAATGCGTCCATCGCATCCCTTCGATAAACCGGTCAATGGAGAGTGACAATCGACCTAAATTTGTGTTGGCAATTTCATGCCGCAAACTAGCGAGGTTGAATAATATTCCGTTTATGTTTTCAGATTGTGGATTCTTGCCACTTTGGTTGAGAAGTTTTACCAATACGTTTTCTATCGAAGATCCAAGATTTTTTATTGAGGTTAATATATTTTGTTCAATAACCTCTTTGGAGCCTCCACTTTGAATCAACGTTTTTTGAAGTTCTGTTTGGATGGAACGAATCATTTGTTGAATCTCTGGTGGCAACCCTGGACGATTTAAAGCCTCATTCATCTGGCTAATTAGTGTTAGAAAATTGGTTTTTACATCTTTTATTGCAGTTTGAGCTAAATTCAAGCTGGCTTCAGTTAATGGAAGCCCTGCTGATTTCAACGCCAAGGCTAATTGCGCGTCACTTTGACTCCAACCAGGGGTAGCATCAAGAACCAGGCGCATTTCTTTTACCAATTCAGGTGTAATTTTTAAACCTCTATTCAGCGCAGCTTGAACAATGGTTAAATTCGCTTCATCCTCTGGCAAACCTAATTGTTCCAATAAAGCCGTGCCGATGGAATTGTTAATTACTGACTTTTGCCCATTCGTATTTGGAGCAGGAGCAGCAATTTGAAGTGTAATTTGATTGTTGGATATGTCTTTAACTACAAAATTGGCATATTTTCGTTCAAGAAGCAAAGCCAATTGATCGGCGGAAGTCATTTTTGCGACAATTTGAACCCCGTTAACCGCCAGGATCACATTATCATTGGATACGCTGAGTACTTCACCGGAAATCCGCTGATTCACTTTCAGGAATTGATCAGTTCTTTCTTGAAGTGGAGGAAGATTTGATTGGATTGGACCGGTGATATTCAGCATCTCAATTTATCACTTTGTTTTATAGCCGGCTTGCTTTTTAGCAAACCGGCTATAAAATATTAGATTATTGTTTTAGATTGACCAATTCCTGAAGGATTTGATCAGATGTGGTGATGACACGAGTGGAAGCCTGGAAACTACGTTGAGCTAAAATCATGTTGGTAAATTCCTGGGCCATATCCACATTGGATGCTTCAAGATAACCGGAAGAAATGGCACCACGGCCACCAGTGTTGGCCGTCCCAATCTGGGGTTCGCCTGAGTTCAAACCGATTTTGTATTGATTCCCACCGGCACGCAGCAAACCTGAAGGATTCGTGAAATGTGCCAGGGCAAGTTGACCAACCAATTGCTTTAGACCGTTTGAATAAACCAGGTACATTTCGCCGGTATTCGGCGCACCGTATAATTCCGACACGGATCCGGCTGCCAAACCATCCTGACTGCGTGGTGAAATAGTGGTGTCTGCAGATAACATGGTTAGTTTTGAAAGATCAAGATCGATATTGATATTATTGGCGCCATCGCTGCCGGGGATAACTACAGCAGTTGAAAGAGTTGATGAAGCGAACCTGCCATCAGTGGTAAAGTTGATTGTACCGCCGCCTGTAGAACCAGCAGGCAGGGTTACAGCCCAATTCCACACTAATGGATCAGTTGTACGTGTAAACTCAATGGTGGGGGTGTGAGAGGCTCCCAGAGAGTCATAAACGGCAATTGTGGTTGATTTCATGGCTGCGGTTTCTGCGGTAACGGAATGGGTATAAACAACATTACCACTCGTAATCAATTGGTCGCCTTCTGCAGCTATAGAATGTGTGTATACAAACTGGGTCCCTGTAATATCCCCAGTTGCATCTAAACCTGCTGCAACTGTAGCTGTGATTCCATTTCCAAAGACAATTGCAGTACCAGTCGTTTCATTATAAGTGCCTGTTGAAGCAGAACCTAGTTGGGCACCTAAATTATCACGTAATGTTGCTGAGTAAGTATATGCTCCTGGGGTTCCCAAAATATCAACATTAATTGAGTAAGTTCCAGTGGTTAGTTCTGTTCCACTCACTGTACTTAAGCTGCCTGTTAAGTTAGTTCCAAAATTTGTGGTGCTTAATACTGCGGGGATGGCATCGGCACCAGCTAATCCTGCATCGATAGTGAAGGTCAAACCGTTACCTAAATTTATTGATGCGCCAAGCGTGTTACTGTAAGTTCCAGTAATCGCCGGACCTACATTGACGCCCAGATTATTCCTTAGTTGTGAAGAAAATGTATATCCGGTACCAGAACTTCCAGCAACAGTTGTCTGAAGTGTGTATGTACCACTAGCTAATTCTGCGGTTCCACTGGTTGGTGTAGATACTGAAGCTGAATAATCTGAGCCGATTGTGGCGATATTGACAGATGCAGCAGCAGCAGGAATGATATAAGACAACCCTGAATCCAGGTTTCCACCCAGTGAGGCAGCGGAAGTTGCGCGGGCAATGGTGGCATCAAGTGAAATCTGCATAGCGGTAGTCGGTTGGTTGGTATCAACTACGGTTGAAGTTCCAGGGTCAATCATCCAGCCCATGATGCGCATGCCGGTAGAGTTATTGACCAGGTAGCCATCCGCATCGATTTCAAGAGAACCTTCACGTGAATAGCGGGTTTCCTGTCCGTTGGTATAGGTAAAGAAACCATTACCCTGTACGGCCAGATCGGTGCTGCGCCCTGTGGATTGCATCATACCTTGTGTAAAGGATGGTGATACATAGCCTAATTTGACACCCAAACCAATCTGAGTCGGGTTGATACCACCAACGGCGCCAATAGGGGCGGCACCAGAAGTCATGATCTGTGCAAATTGGTCTTGAAAGATCACACGGCTGGCTTTAAAACCGGTAGTGTTTGAATTGGCCAGGTTGTCTGAGATGACATCCAAAAAAGTTTGGTTTAAGTTTAATGCACTGATAGCTGTAGTCATAGAGCGAATCATTTTACTCTCCTGTAGGTTAGTGCAGGCTTCCTCCAAGAGGGCCAGCCTGCATTGAATTATGAATTTTTATTTTTCGATATTAATAGTACTGCTCTTATCATTCTCGGATGGATCGGCAAACACTACACTATCAATCTGTGTAAAGACGCCTTCACCACGGTTCTTTGAATCAAGAGCGGTTACGACCATACGGTCACGAACATTTACGATAAACGCCATGTCGTCGACCATTACTAGCGATTCTTTGCCGCCACGTTTTTCTGCTTTATCAACTGCATTTGATAACCGGCTCATACCGTCATCAGTCAAATTGATATTTCGCGCTTCAAGTCTTTTTTGAGCGTGATTAGAGAATCGCAGATT
>PNNU01000199.1 GCA_013824385.1 Anaerolinea sp. | reverse complement strand
AATGAATCAATGAACACAAAACGAATACTTACCATTCTCCTATTTACGCTTTTAGCGTTGTCCTTCATCCCCATTTCATCGACAAAAACAGTCACCGCCCAGTCGGACGCACCTTTGGTGGTCACCATGAACTTCAACGGACCCCTCACCCCCGTCTGGCGGACGTATCTGCAACGCGGCATTGACCAGGCGGTCAATCTCGACGCGGACCTGATCGTGATCGAGCTCAACACCCCGGGCGGCTCCATCGAGCTGATGAATAATCTCGTCCAGCAGATTTTGGCCAGCCCGGTGCCGATAGCCGTGTATGTCGCTCCGCAGGGGGCGATGGCCGCTTCGGCCGGGACGTTAATCGTCCTCGCCGGGGATTATGCCGCCATGAGCCCGGATTCCGTAATCGGCGCGGCCAGCCCGGTCGGGTCGCAGGGTGAAGACATTGACGCCACCATGGAGGCGAAGACCAAGGAAATTCTCAAGGCCAGTGTACGCGCCATGGCCGAACGCCGAGGCGCAGATGCTGTTGCCCTGGCTGAGTCATCCATTCAAGACGCCAAAGCCGCCAGCGCCAAAGAAGCCCTTGCTGTGCACCTGGTAGACTTTATCGCCAAAGACGTGAACGATCTGCTCGCCCAGATCGACGGACAAACCCTCAGCATGGACGGCAGCAAGATGGTGATACACACCGCCAATGCGTTCCTGGTGCAAGTCAAAGCTTCTTTCATTGAAAACCTGGTGGGCACGCTGGTGAACCCCAATATCGTTTTTGTGCTGCTCTCTTTGGGAGTTCAGGCCATCCTCATCGAATTGTCACACCCCGGCGGCTGGGTGGCCGGTTTCTTCGGCGCCATCCTCCTGGCGCTGGCGGGTTACGGCCTGGGTATATTGCCGGTCAACTGGTTTGGATTGGTCTTGATCGGTATTTCCTTCATATTGTTTATTTTGGATATCAAAGCGCCTACCCATGGGGCTTTGACCATAGCCGGTGTTGCGACCTTTATTGCAGGAGCGTTGGTGTTATTTAACTCTGCTCAAATGCCTGTTTTCGGACGCATATCCGTGCCGCTGGTGGTGGGCATGGGATTGTTCATCGGCGCCACCTTCTTCGCCATCGTCATGATCGCTGTCCGCGCGATGAAAACGCCGGTGATCACCGGGCAATCCGCGCTGGTGGGTCGCAGCGGACTGGCCGTGACCGAGATCAACCCAACCGGCATTGTGCAGGTGGCGGGCGAACGCTGGTCCGCGAAACTGGCGGAGGGGGAAGATCCGATCCAGGTGGATGGGCGAATCGAGGTGGTTAAGACAGAGGGTGTCAAAGTGGTGGTGAAGAAGGGATAAATTTAGGCAATTCGTTTGAGAAAGAGGTAATTTATGAATAATTTGATAATCATTTTTTCCTTCTTTTTCGGTGTATTAGCGCCCATGCCAACAGGGATTGCCTATAATCCAGAGACTAAAGAGTGCGGTTATTATATGGGTGGGGATGAATATGCCTCATACTTACTCCCTGCTGGATGGGTAATAAACTATGGCGAAACGATTCAAAATGAAACAGGTTCGCACCAATGGGATAAACGTTACGATAGTATTAAGCGTTTTTGTGAAGAATTAGGCTATTCCTACGTGGAAGGGAATATTGCAACTCAATTTGGAGAACGAAAAGCATCAGGCTTATTAGTCATGCGCTCGGTTTGTATCGCTGCGCCTATTCTGTTTTTGGTAATTTTGGTAGTTGCAGTGATTTTAATTGTAAAGAGTATTAAACGAAAAAGAAAAATGCAAAACAGCAAATCAGCAAATCAGAATAAACACAATTTCGCGGAACTGGCGGAGGGCGAGGATCCGCTTAAGGTGGATGAGGATGTGGAAGTGGTCAAGACCGATGGCGTCAAGGTGGTGGTAAAGAAGGGATAGGTTTTAATAAACCAGTTTTAGCAGAAACGTAAAAGAATTTAGGTGATGGATTTTGTAAATCTATTTTCAACTTAAAATGTATCAATATATATTTTTGAACCGTATATCATTAAAATTAATCCTTATATGGAATATTTTTGCAGTATCTCAACTAGTAAGGCAGCATATCTCTGGAGGAAAAATTGAAGGATAACCGAGATATAAAAACTGCTCTTATCACAGGGGCGACAAGTGGTATCGGAGCCGCTTTTGCAAAAAGACTTGCCCACGATGGATATAATTTGATAGTTACTGGTAGAAGAAAGGATAAGATTACTGCTCTTGCCAATGAGCTTTCAGAGGCATACCATGTAAATGTTGAAGTAATCATTGTTGAGTTATCGGATATTGTTGAGTTAGAAGCGTTAGTAGAAAGAATTATGAATCAGCATATAGATATATTAATTAATAATGCTGGCTTTGGAATCAATAGGTACTTCTGCGAAGAAGACCCTGGAATCCAAGAAAAGATGGTGCATGTACATATTATCTGTCCTATGAGATTAATTCATGCTGTATTGCCCAATATGATAAGTAAGGGCAACGGTGCAATCATAAATGTATCTTCCATAGGGGCATTCTTATCCATTCCTAAGAATACAATATATTTGGGAACTAAAGCTTTTCTGAGGGCATTTACCGAGTCATTACATATTGAGCTTATGGGAACTGGAGTAAAGGTTCAAGTTCTCTGTCCAGGGCTAGTCCGAACTGATTTTCATGAAAAACTAGGCATATCAAAGGCGGAACAAAAGAATAAAGGCTTGGTGAGATGGAGGTCACCTGAAGAAATTGTAGATATATCGATAAAAGGATTGAAAAAGAATGAAGTTGTTTGCATACCTGGATGGTCAACAAGAATTCGAACATTTCTGCTGAGCATTCTTCCGGGGCGAATTTATTATGGCTTAATCCATAATTTTTTCAGTAAGTGATTGTCTGGTAAGACCTATTACACAGCAAAACATGCTAATGCCGCTAAACACGGAGTGCACCCGACTGGTGGGATGAATCCCACTAAAAAAGTTGATTCTGTGCCCAATCATATTCCGTTCAATCAACTTCATTCCGTCCTGCCTAACAGCGGGTAACGAAAGCCATTAGCCGCTGTTCTGAGTGAAGGAGAATAATCCTATGACAGCAGAATCTATCTTTCGTACCGTTTTTTGGATTTTATTCGCGGGGGTTTTTGCAATGCGAATATACTTTTCAATCAAAGTTCGCCAGGCTGGAGAGCGAGTATTGCCCGACCGTGAAGCTATTAAGCGCGAAGGACGTAGTATGTTTGCCGTTCGGGTTGTCTTGGGCTTAATTTTGTTCGGTTGGCTGGCGCTATATACCGTCAATCCAACGTGGATGAAAGTTCTCTCGATTCCATTTCCCAACTGGCTGCGTTGGGTAGGGTTTGCCTTAGGTCTCACCAATCTTGGATTTTGGATATGGACTCAGGTTGCGCTTGGAAAACAGTGGTCACCTCAACTACAATTACGGAAAGATCACAACCTGGTGACCACGGGTCCCTACGCACGAATATGACACCCACTCTACGCGGCTATGATAGGCTATATAACAAGCCTCGCATTAGTGACTGCAAACTGGGTTTTTGTCGTCTTCGCTATCATAGCAGCAGGCTTAACTGTCGCCCGTGTCCCCAAGGAAGAGCAGATGTTGATTGAGAAGTTTGGTGAGAAATACACAGCATACATGGAAAGAACAGGAAGTTTCTTCCCGAAATAAAGTGGGTTAACACAGCCCGCACCTGACTGGCGGGTACGCAGCTGAAATCAACCTGACTGGCATCGTACAGGTGACGGGCGAGCGCAGGTCTGCGAAACTGGCGCAAGGGGAAGGTCCGATCAAGGTGGATGAACGAGTGGAACCTGCTGTTGCTTTCCCTCCCCTCTGCATGCTATAATGTGGACAAAATTAGTCCTATTAAACAAGTAGAGGTAAATTATGAGCGTTTTTTCAATTAATTGGCTGGCAGTTATCGTCGGAGTTGTACTCAGCATGTTGAGCGGATCGCTGTGGTACAACCCCAAAACCTTCTTCCCGACGTGGTGGAAGGGCATCGGTAAAGGGGATGAGACACCGGGCGGCGGCAAGAACATGGGTTTGATCTGGGGCTTGACCATCCTCACCTCTGTGTTTCAGGTGGTCGGGCTGGCGGTGATCCTCAACGTGGTGGCCAAAGCCTTTGGCAGTGTGAACATTGCCACCGGGGCGCTCACCGGCGCATTGGTCTGGCTTTTCATCATCGCCCCCACTAATTTAACCAACAAGCTTTTTGCGGGTTTCCCATTCAAGGTTTGGTTCATCGAAGCGGGCAGCCATCTGCTCAACTTCGTCCTCTTCGGCGCCCTGCTCGGATTGTGGCGTTAGGCAGGTAAATCAACCTATCCTTTGACAAATGCATGGTGTTGTTGATTTCCCAACTCAATTTGGGATAAAAAATAGGAATAAATCCAACAGGTGACCATAATATTGGCCACCTGTTATTTAATTTTTCGTACTATTGCTCCAAAACTAAATCGAATAAAAACGTCGATATCCCAACAGGCTGTCTCATCGTTTTCAGTTGATATTAAGAGAAAATTAATCCACCCTGTAATAAATATCTGAATTGTAAAAAAACAGATATAATTTAGTAATAAATGTCAGACAATTGGTTAATAGACCGTATTTATCAAGTTATCCGAAATCAAGAATACACCACTCCTTTGGAGTGAGATTTTTTAAGTAGAAAGCTTCATTAATGACTAATGTTGATTCCTGTATTATGCTCATAGATGATAGTTCAAGTGACCTTGGCTTAATTGTCCGAGCATTTGAAAACAACTCGGTAAAAAGCAATATACTGTGTATGAACAACGGTCATGAAGCACTGGCTTACTTAATGGGGGATGGCGTTTTTGCTGATCGGCAGCAAAACCCCTACCCCACAATGCTAATAACAGATATCAATATGCCTGGTGTGGATGGATTTGAAATTCTGGAGTATCTTCAAAGTAATCCAGCTCAAGAAATCATTCCCACGATAGTGCTTTCATCATCAGAAGACCCGGATGATATTCGTATCGCATACAAACTGGGAGCTTTCTCTTATTTAGTCAAACCATACAAATTTGAGGATCTGTGCTTACAAATAGGCTCATTGATTGATTATTGGCGCATCAATAAAGCCCCCATAAAAGACCAATCAGGAAAACATATCAATACAGAAACCAAAGGAAAACTCGGCGAACGGTATTCAAGACCAGTTTAAGCCAAACAATAATACAGATTGAATTTTTCAATCCGTATTATTTCTTTATGGTTCAAGTTCTTTTTTTTAAAGCTTTCCGAAAGCCACACCTTTATAAACCCAACCGCAAGCCAGCACTGCATCTTGAATGGGCTTCTTCAACTCGTTGCTATTAAATTTATATTTGTAAATCTGTCCTGGCGCCAGGGTCTCGGTGAATCCGAAAGCCTGACCAAACTCCACCGAAGTGGATTGCCCCTTAAAGGAACTGACTGCCAGGCTCAGATTGGGGATGCCGGCTGACCATTCCACGCTGTATTCGCGGTCCATGGCGCGCAACTCGTGAGAGGCTTCATCCAGTTTCATATAAATTCTAAAAACTTTTTTTAGGCCAGCTTTGCCGAAAATCTCATACCATTGGGCATCCACGATCTTCCACTCGGCGATTAGATCCACTTTTTCAGCAGCACCGTCGATGACCCGCCAGGGGGCAGTCGGGCGGTTCAATCCAATGAGGCGTTCACGCACACCGGGGGCAGGCAGTGCGGGGGTGCCAGCTGCGGGTCTTTTTGTTCCAGTTAAAAAATCAAAACCAGCCATAATACTCTCCAGTTCAATAGATAAATTATTTGCTTAATATTAGCACGAAGGAGAGCGTTTTGGTCGTATTTGTATATTGTTTACAAAAATAAAATCTTCCTTGGCAAAAAGCACAGGGAAGATTTTATTTTTGAAGAAGGAGCGGTTATTTTGACTTAACTATTTAACTTGAACTGAGCCACAATCTGATCGAGTGCTTTGGCCATGTTTGAAAGTGAGACAGCAGCCTCGGTAACTTCCGCGATCTGGGCACTCATTTCTTCGGTGCTGCCGCTGACCTCTTCAACCTCGGCGTTGTTCTCTTCGGTCGAACTGGAAATGTGCTCGATGGATTGGGCAACTTCGTTGGAAGTGGCGGCCATTTCTTCGGTGGCTGCAGTATTCTGTTCCACAATCTGTGAAACGGCATCCACGGCGGTGACCAGTTCTTGAGAAGCCACTTCCATGCGGCCAGTGGCTTCAGAAGCCAGAGCCGCCTGTTTATTCACAGCTTCTGTCGCAGTCAAAATGTCTGTCAGAGCCTTGCCAGCCAGGTTGGCATTCTCAACTCCCTGGTTTACTTCAGCGGAGCTTTCTTCCATGGCCAGAACGGCGTCTGCAACGGTGTTTTGAATACCTTTGATCAGAGAACCGATCTCTTTGGTCGCCAGGGAGGAACGTTCGGCCAGCTTGCGTACTTCGTCCGCAACAACAGCAAAGCCCTTGCCCTGTTCACCGGCGCGAGCAGCTTCGATCGCTGCGTTGAGTGCCAGCAGGTTGGTTTGAGAAGCGATATCTTCGATTGTTTCGACGATGTTATATTAAATTGAGAATAGATGACAGTCACATCGCAT
>PNNU01000198.1 GCA_013824385.1 Anaerolinea sp. | reverse complement strand
GAATTCAGTAATTTTCTCAATTGATTTCTCTTTATGGTTTTTCGAAAACCCTTTAAAAAGAATTATTACTAAAACTAGAATTACAAAAGAAATCGACAATCCTGGCCCAACCTTTGTTGTATCGTTAAACATAAATGTATTAAATATGTAATGTTGTAATAACCCAGAAACAATCCAGCTTCCGCCAGTATTCATATAAAGCCAAGTCATGATAAAACACATTGAAAAAACAAAGACTGTAAACCAGAAAAATGACATCACAAATTGTTCTGTTCCCGCCGATAAAAATGAGACTACATGGAAACAAGTCCAGAAAACGGATAAAATAAGTGTCGCAACAATTGGTGAAAAGATTTGCAGTAATCTGGGAAGAGCATAGCCTCTCCATCCAAGTTCTTCACCAAGCGGCCCCATATCTTTAAAAATTTGTAAACTGAAAACAAGTAAAGAAAACGTACCAAAAAATGCCTTCCAATTAAATGAGTTTGATCCAATACCAGTCAGCAAAGTAAATAACCCATAAACCAGGAAAACTAAAGGTACTGTCAATAAGGCAATCAACCACCACTTAAGTTTAATTTTAACTATCCCTCTTTTAAAAAGCGCTACGAGACCGCGCCATCCCTCAAAAATAAGGGTCAATGCAAGACCTGCGATGGTAGGACCACATATTAGTAGCATTACATATGGATTGTTATTGTTAATGGGACCGAATATCCTTTCAATGTTGCTACGAAATACCATACCTAACCCACCTAGCCCGAACATAATCGTGTAGGTAATAATGAAAAACAAAACTAATTCTTTGACCGCATGCGGTCGTTTTGTAACGAAATAAGTTTGATTCTGGTTCATAATATTTTTTCCTTATTTTTAAAAAAAGAATATATACTTCCACAACGGCGTAGTGGAAGGCATAAAAGTACATTTAATATTGGTTTCCATATCAATATTAAATTATTCACTTATTGCTAACAGAATATGATTTTTATCAGATTTACTCTTTGCTGTTTTTTTCTTCTCCCTTCTTAGGATATGTACCTTCTTGAGGTAAATCTAAAAATCGTTGGAGATCTCGAAAGAGTTCCCGCACTTCATCAGGAACAACTTCGTGCCTTACAGAACGACCATCTTCAAATGTCTTGATCAATCCAGCCTCACGAAGTTGTTTGGCATGGATGCTGACCGTCGGACGAGATACATTCAAGAAACTGGCAATTTCTGTGTTGTCCTTCGCGGATATTCTGGCAATTCTCATGATCATCAACCGATTGGGGTCCGCCAGGGCTTTTAACCGATCAGACAGGTGGTTTAAAAAATCAACAAATTGATTAAAAACTTCAGGGTTGTCTGCAAAGGTGGTGACCAAACCTTCTGGGGAAAAAAAACAGGCGTCTGGCAATTGAAATGGCTCAACGAGAAATACAACATTGAGTATCTTCTTTTTCATTGCATCCAAAAGGATGGGCGAGAAGCGCAGCGGGTTAACCTGTGGAAGCCAATCCACAGTCAACTGATCTGTATCGGCTCCCAAACACAACCGCGCCTTTTCTTCTTCCTCGGTCAAGATTGATTCGTGTAAACGGCGCCATGGTTGGTAAATTTGATAGTATAAACGGTCCAGCCAATGCCAGAATAAGTCGTGCAAATCGCCTTCAACTAAAAACCTGGCGAGAGCTTCAATTTCTGACTCTTTGATCAAATTCTGAATTTCTCCCGTTTGCTCCGTATATCCAATGCGCTGGCCTGAAAGCAGTGTCACTTGAGAATGAACATATTTCATTTGATCCACCAGCGAAACGGATGAATCAAACTGAATATCCATCCCATATTCCGATGCTCTGGCAACGGTAAGTCGGACGAAATCCTGTCGGTTCATTTTTCGGATGGGCATGGTTGCCAATGAAAAATCCTGTTCGAATTCTGTGTTTGCAGCAAACCCGGCTGAAAAGAGAAAACAAAAATACTGTTTGCCTGGCCCCAAAAAGGACACCAATTGCTGTGTCATCTCTGCTGGCATTGAATCCAGCAGATGGTTGATCGAGTCAGATAGGCTGGCACGAGGTAAATAATCGTTTACCAATGAAAAAAGTGTGTCCAGTTCAAACAGGATGGAGCGTTGGATTTTCCAGGAATTTGATGTCATGATTAATCCTCCGAAACCTCAAGCTGTGATTTTCTAGTGCCCTTCGCCCACTGTAAAAAGATCAACCCAAAAATCGAGACAGCCAAAATTAACAGAGCCACCAACCCGAAATAAACATCCACCGGGATAATAATCGGAACCAGTGCAGAAGTCAGGATCGTACCCGCTAATTGTGCCGCGATAATTGTGCTTTGATACAAGCCGCTGACACGCCCAAGCATGGACGTGGGAGAAAGTGTCTGAATAAGAGTGTTGTCTTGCACAAGTTTTCTTCCCATGCCGAAACCGGCCACTATACATACAGGAATGGTAATAAAACGTATCAACGTGAGATCGTGGATATGATATCCTGCCGCCATACAAGCAGGTAAAATCGCCATTATGGCAAATCCCCAGATGACATCCCTCCAGGGATGGGATGCTTTTTTACTTAACATGAGCGTGGCTGCTCCGATCAATGTGCCAAATCCAATCATGCCAATCAGTAGTCCGAAATAACTTTCGCCGCTCGAGAGTACATCTCTGGTAAAAATGGAGGCTAAAATATCAATACTGACGATACCCAAGATGGCCATAAAAGCCATACCAAACAATAATTTTAATTGGTTATCAAGATGAAACAGCTCTGAAAGCTGGGTGGTCCATTTTTGTTTTTCCTCCGCTTTATTAACCTGGTTGGATTGTTGTGGAGGGATAAGCCTGGGCAAAAACAGCAATATTGCAGCAGAAAGAAAATATGAAACAACATCCAGAATTACTGCTTGATGTGCATTCATTACCGCAAGTACGGCGCCAGCCAGCACAGGCCCAAAGATTTTAACTACAGAGGAAATCTGTTGAAGAAAAGCGTTTGCCTGGGTTAAGTGTTCACGATCCACTACTTGAGGCACTGAAGACTGGCGTGCCGGGGTCATGATGGCGCCGCTGATGGCTTGAAGCGCCAATAAGATATACAAAAGCGTGATCGATTCGGTGAAAATAATACCGCTGACCGCCAACCCTGAAAGGATTTCACTCATGATCATTAGTTTCTTTCGGTCGTAACGGTCGCACAACCAGCCGGCCACAGGACTGAAAATCAAAGCCGGCAGTAACCCAACCAGGTAAATTAATCCACTTTCAGTGACGTTGCCTGCCCCTTTAAAGATCACCAGACTGAAGACCGCCATCATGGTGATCCATGAGCCAATGCTACTCACAGACTCTGAAATTGCCATTATGACCAAAGAACGGTTCTGTAATAAACTTTTCATCGTATTAATTTTACAACCTTTTTATCGTAGTTATTTGTCTACCATATAATATACATAAATACTCGCTTTGTCAAGTAGCAATTAAAAATCCCCTCATCTTTGGAAGGTTGTAATTGTGTCAAAGCCTGTGTGTTTACGCTATAATCAAAATCCAAATCATATTAGTGAGGTTACGCCATGCGCAATGAAGAAGGTTTGGCTTTTCATTTACACATCAAAGAAGGCGATGTCGGCCGCTACGTCCTCCTGCCAGGCGACCCCGGACGCTGTGAGAAAATCGCCCAATATTTTGAAAACGCTCATTTCGTAGCTCAAAACCGCGAGTATGTCACATGGACGGGAACCCTTTTAGGCGAAAAGGTTTCTGTTGTTTCAACCGGTATCGGCTGCCCTTCGGCGGCCATCGCCGTGGAGGAACTGGTGGATGTCGGTGCGGACACCTTCGTCCGTGTGGGATCCTCCGGTTCAATGCAGGCAAACGTGCATATGGGCGATGTTGTCGTCGTGACGGCCTCCATCCGCGATGAAGGCACAACCACGCATTACCTGCCGCTTGAATTCCCCGCCGTGGCTAATGTGGATGTGGTTAATGCCATGCAAGCCAGCGCCAAAGAATTTGGCCTGCACCACCATTGCGGCGTTTCACAATCCAAGGATTCATTCTACGGTGAGGTGGAACGCACCCGCATGCCCATGGCAGCCCACCTCGAAGATCGCTGGAATGCCTGGGTGGCTGGAGGAGCCTTATGCTCCGAAATGGAATCTTCAGCCATTTTTGTGCTGGCTTCCATTTATCGCAAACGGGCGGGTGGTGTGATGCTGGTGATCAACGAATCCGAACTTGGCGAAGAAACCGGCGCGGATAAACACATGGAAGAATTCGATGCCGAAAGTGTGATCAAAGTGGCAGTGGAAGGCATCAAAAAACTAATTATCGCGGACCAAAACAAATGATTCCCCAAGGGTTACCGATCAATGTTGACCAACCCATGCTGGATCGAATCATCTTCAGTGAGTTAAAAGTTCCGGCAGACCACCAGGCAATGGACTTTCTGCCGGGATTGATGACCAATCTTGGATCAAGTGATTCCAATCTGCGTGAGTGTAGTTTGGATGTGCTATGGGCCTGGATTTCTCGCTACGTTTACAATGATGGCGAATTAATAAACATTGCACAGCAAATGGTCTCAAACTTGACCACTGGTCTGGGAAATAGAGAGTCAGACAGTGTATTCTTGCGAGCTTTTTCAGCCTTAATCCTGGCCGCCACACTTGAAGTGGATATCGACCGGCACGAAAAGAGTATGCCTTTCTTGTTCACCGAAGACCAGGTTCGTTCCTGGTTGGGGGTTACACTTAGACTGCTCAGGGAGGAAAGAGACCTGCGCGGCTATGTTGAAGATAAAGGTTGGGCTCATTGCCCGGCCCATACAGGCGATTTACTCAGCAATTTTGCCATTCATCCATATCTGGGTAAACAAGACCTTGAAGAAATCTTGAATGCATTACAGGTACGCATCACCATCCCCGTGGAACAAGTATTCATCCATAACGAGGAAGAGCGCCTTTCAGGCGTCGTCATGAATATCCTGCAGCGTGATCTGGTGTCAGAGGAATTTTTCGCGACCTGGTTGGAAGGGTTCGTTTCTCCTTCAGGGCACATGGATTGGAAGGAAGCATTTACCCATCCACATTGGAACTGTGCGAGAGTAAACACAAAAATGTTTTTGCGCAGCATTTATTTCTTCCTTTTAGTCGGATATAAAGACCAGCCTGAGCACCGCAAAGTGGATATGGTGGAACGATTGAAACCGATATTGATGAACTGCTTAAAACAAATCTATCCAAATTCCAGGTATGCAGACTGGAACTAATGTTTTTTACAAAATGGCTTATGTTAGAATCAAGCCATTAATCCACTAACAGAATCGCAGAAAACAACATGTTTCAATCCCTTCGAAACAGAATCTCAAACGTTTCCCGTGAATTAGCGCTGTTTGCCTTAGCTTCCTTTGCTGTAGGGATGGCCGGTAGCCTGGTAGATTCCACCTTAAACAACTTCCTCAATGACAGCTTTACATTGTCTCCATTTCAACGGTCATTTTTGGAATTTCCAAGAGAGATACCCGGATTCATAGTTGTCTTTGTTTCTGCATTGCTTTGGTTTTTAGGCAGCCGAAAATTAGGCGCCTTTTCATTGTTACTTGGCAGTGTAGGTATCTTTTTGATTGGCTTCGCTTCCAAAACCTATACCGTAATGGTATTGTTCCTGTTTATTTTTAGTATGGGGCAACACCTCTTCATGCCGGTTGCATCCACAATTGGAATGGAATTAGCCCGTGAAGGAAAAACAGGGCAACGCCTGGGGCAAATGAATGCCATTCGCAACTTTGCCGCAATCATTGGCAGTTTTTTGGTGTTTATTGGATTTAAATATTTTGCTTTTAGTTACAAACACACTTTTACCATCGCCGCCGCCTGTTTCATCGTGGGTATGATGCTAATGGCTTTGATGAAACCCTCAAAAGTGGAAAAAATTGATCGAAAATCTTTCTTAACCTTACGCAAAGAATACACTCTTTTTTATGTATTGGCAGTTCTTTATGGTTCACGTAAACAGATTTTTATTACTTTTGCACCCTGGGTCATTGTTACTGTTTTTGGAAAACCCACCCAAACCATAGCCACCCTGATCGTGATTGGCGGCATCATTGGTATCCTTTTTCAACCCATATTGGGTAAAGCCATTGATAAATTGGGAGAAAAAGTTGTACTTGCCGCTGAAGCGGTTTTATTAGTGATCGTCTGTTTGGGATATGCTTTTGGAAAAACTTTATTCTCAATGAATATTGCATTTTATATTGCCTGTGGATGCTACCTTCTTGACCAGGTGTTAATGTCTGTGAGCATGGCCCGTTCCACTTATATGAAAAAAATCGCCTTGCAAGATTCTGACATCCAACCCGCTCTCTCGGCTTCCATTACCATCGACCATTTATTTTCAATCAGCATCGCCCTTTTGGGGGGTCTGATTTGGAACCGTTTTGGCTTTCAATACGTATTCATAATGGGTGTGTTAATTGCGATCATTAATTTCTTTGCCACGCTGCGGATAAAGATCCCAACGCAGCGGAAAATTGCAGTCCTCGCAGAAGAATCCGTCATTACCACCGATTAATCGAATAGTATTGGAGCATCACAAATTCAATGGAAAACCCTATACTTCAACCTGAAAAAAAAGAATCGCGCAAAAAAACCCTGAC
>PNNU01000197.1 GCA_013824385.1 Anaerolinea sp. | reverse complement strand
GCTTTGATCTGTACCGTCCACAACCTTTGCTGATCGTTATTTCGGGCACTTCCGGTATTGGCAAGGATGCTGTGCTTCAGGGGTTGCGAAACCGAAATCTCGGGCTGCATTTTGTGATCACAGCCACCAGCCGGCTGCCGCGCCCTAATGAAGTGGATGGTAAGGACTATTTCTTTTTTACACGTGAAGAATTTGCCAGGCGGATTGAAAAAGGCGAGTTTATTGAATACGCCAATGTCTATGATGATTACAAAGGCGGCTTGCGTTGTGAAGTGGATGATGCACTCAAAAGCGGCAAGGATGTGATCTTGCGGGTTGATGTGCAAGGCGCTGAAACTTACCGCAAGCTTTATCCTGAAGCAGTATTGATCTTTCTGATTCCAAACACTATTGATGAATGGTATGGCAGATTAAAAGCCCGCAATACTGAATCTCTTGAAAACCTAAAAGTTCGCATTGATACCGCAAAAGAAGAAGTCAAAAAAATCACCCTTTTTGATTACGTTGTGGTTAACGCCGAAAACTGTCTTGAAGAAGCAGTGGATGACATCGTTTCCATTATTAAGGTCGAACATCATAAAGTCCATCACAGAAAGCTGATCTAACATGACTGTTCCAAATTCCGAGACACCGCCTCCTGCTCAACCGGTTGAGGGGCATGTTCCTGTTTTTTTACGTACAAAAGCGAAGACGCCCATGGTGACTTACGTCATTTTAGGGGTAACCATCTTGATGTACGGCCTTCAATACCTTTCTCAGTCACTGCTGAATGGAGTAGATTTGCCGTTTGTAATGGGTGGAAAGGTTAATGAGTTGATCTTGCGCGGACAGGTCTGGCGTTTGATCACACCTGTTCTGCTTCACGGCGGTATCCTCCATCTGGCGTTCAATATGTATGCCTTGTTCTCCATTGGCAGATCGCTTGAACAATTCTACGGTCATTGGCGCTATTTAGCTTTGTACCTGGTTGCAGGGTATACCGGTAACGTGCTTTCTTTCTTGCTGTCTGCCAATCCTTCTTTGGGAGCATCCACGGCAATTTTCGGGCTGGCTGCCGCAGAGGGTGTACTAATCTTCAAGAACAAAAAATTGTTCGGCGGCCGCGCTCAACCCATGCTAATCAACCTGGGATTGGTCCTCGCGGTCAATCTTTCACTGGGGTTCAGCGCCAACTCAGGAATAGATTACTGGGGGCACATTGGTGGTCTGGCCGGCGGAGCGATCTTCGCATGGGTGGCGGGTCCGCTGTTTGCCGTCAAGGCAAACCAGCAGAATGGACTGGAATTGGTCGATTCTGTTGGCAGTGATCAATTGCGTTGGGCAGGCTTACTCTCGGCTGGGCTTTTCACCGCTGCCGTGATCGGCAAATTCATCGCTGGATAAAACAACAAAGAGCGCCCAAACCTGGACGCTCTTTTACATTTAGTATTTGTTATATTCTGAATTCTTTATGAATTCGGAATTTCTGTTAATTAAGGTTCGCTGATCTCAAGCCAGTTAATATTAACCTTGACTGGGTAGCTGCTATATGAAGAAACACCAAAGGCCACCTGTCCTTCTTTCAGATCTTTATGTTCAAATGAATGAGTAAACACGCCATTGATATAAAGGGATAATTCTTGTCCCTGGCAGATCATGGTGTAAGTGTTGGTGTCGCGGCCCATATGAATGGCTGTTGACCCGCCGTCGTATAGCTGCACATATTTTTGTGCTACTACTTCATCATAATAATACAACGTCCATTCACCGTCATTATCGATGTTGTATTCGTACCAACCCAGTTCAGGGTCGTAACGGCAGACCAGGGTGATGGAGTTGTCATTGGTCGCAAGGTTTTCGGCTTCCAGGTCGATGCGCACATCCGTATAAATGTATGGTTCATAATAAACATAGGTATATAAATCTTGGCCATTATTTACAAATTTTAATGCACCGTCATTAGCGTCAATTGTGGCATCGTCAGAAGAATCGCTTCCAAAATTAAAGACATCATAAGTGAAGTTGCTCAGATCACCGTCAAATTCTTCAACATAATAGGCTTGAGCATCACTTGAAGCAGATGTATCTTCAGTGGGTTCAGCGGGTGGTGCTTCAGTAACCGAAATGATGGGTTCATCTGTTGCAGTGGGATTGACTTTATTGGGAGTGGCGGTAACCACGATCACCTGTGGTTCATCAGTGGCAGTTTTCCCTCCACCGAAAGGCAAATTGCAGGCTGAGCTGACTACGAGTATAAATACGGCGATGAAGGCAAGCGGAAAAAGCAGGGTCTTTTTCATAAAAATCCTTTCGACTTGGGCTAAAGAAACAGTAATTGATAGTTACTATTCTATATCAAACTCTAAAAATGGACATAAGCAATTCATAAAAAATATTAAGCTCCACCGGCGCCATAATAAGAAGGATCAGTGGGCGTTTTACCAGATGGATCCCAGACGTAAACGGTCTCATCCATGTTTGCCCAATCATACAGCCAATGTGAATCTGCAATCGAGAGGTTTACACATCCGTGAGATGACTTATATCCAAAATTGGTATGCCAGTAGGCGCCGTGCAATGCTCGCGCCTGATCGTAATACATGATATAAGGCACATCTTCAAGATAGTAATAATCTGACCGGTCTGCTTCAAACGCGCCGCGCATATATTCATGATCAATCTTTTTGTAGATTTTGAATACCCCGGGTTGAGTAAAGAAAGGATCACTCCCTGTGGTTACCAGAGTGGCATAAATAATTCGATCCCCCTCGTGAACCAGCATGACTTGTTCGTAAAGATTAATTTCAATCCAGCGGTCGGAGGTGACCCCGGCGGGTTTTTCATTGTTGGGAATTACTCTGCTGAGCGAGAGATGGTTAATCCATTCATTCGGTCCGATCATCAACCACTCAAGATCACCATCCATCTCTGAAGCATATACCTGCACAACATTGTACCGGTGATATTCCTTACCTGTTTCTGGTGAATTGGCAGAAGGGCCGGTATATGATTTTGTTTCATCAAGCACCCAACCAAAAGATACTGCGGGGTTTTCTTTAAATTCATAACCCTGGAAAAACTGCACGCCGACTTTGTTGATGTATTCCTTGCTAATCCATTTGTTGTTGGCAATCTGGTAGTAAAGACCTTTTTCGGTCTCGGCTTTGTTATACAGTGAAACGTATTTGATTCGGCCGACAGGCATTTTTTTGCTTATTTTTCCAGCGACAACATCTTCAATCGAATCGTACATCGGCACTTCCCCCTCCACCACTCTGGCGTACGTGTAAGGTATATCAGCAAGGGTTGCCGGGGGATTTGCTACATATAAGGGTGCAGGTGGAAACGTGATACCTTCCTGTGCCAGTGCATCCAAATGTTGGGCGGGGCCAGCCATCTGGCAGTTTTGAGCACTAAAAAGATCACTTTCACCGGGGATGCATAACCCATCACTCGAATTGACATCTGGTATTGCAACATCTGCCTTGGCTGCTGAGGGGGGATTGGCAATGAGTTGGACTGCCAAAACGGTCAAAAAAGTGATGGTAATCAAGTAGTGTTTTTTCAATGGACATCCTGTAAAGAAATAAGACTAAATTTACCTTATTTTATCTTAAAAACTTACTTTGAACGAAAAGTATTAGCCAATATGCTTTACTAAAGTGATTTCATCCCGGATGGGGATGCCATTCTTATCAACCATCGGGATGGACATTTTGACTTTTCGTGCTTCGTCCACCGCGCCGGGTCTCACCTCAGAAATATAAAAACCTCGTCTTTGATAGAACCCAAGTGCGTTCAAATTGTTGTTGGTTGTTACCAGCATGCATGTGGTGCAGTGTTGAGAAAGAGCATAAGATTCGACCACTTGCATTAATGCATCGCCGATACCTTCTCCCTCACGAAAGCTGTTAAGCGTGACGATTTCACATTCCTGACCGTTAACCATACAGGTAACCAACCCAACGAGTGTTTCATCGTTCATAACTTTATAGCCAGGAAGTTCTGCCGGGTGAATAATGTCACCGTGAACGATTACATAATCGCTGCCCCATTCCTTAATCATGATCTCTTTCACTTGCTCGAAATCATCAGAAGCAATGGGCAGAATTCGTTTGCTCATTTTGGGTCACCCTTCCGCTTTTCAGCGGCTACCTCCAACATTTCTTTGTATGCTTTATCACCCAACAGGTATTCCAATTCGGGTGCAAATATATCAATCAATGGAGTGGATTGTTCAGCGGCTCTCAGACAGCTGCCTTTTTCTGCCAGCAGGGCATCTACGGTGTCGACTGTGAAGCGGCCTTGTTCATCTTGGTCTATTGGATGAATGATGCAGTAATAAGGTTTGAAGCGCCACGGATGAAGCTGGTTTGCCACGGCCGCAACTTGCAAAGCGCATTTTCCATCTCTAAGACAAAAAATGCAGGCGGTTGCACCGTGATGCCATGAGGCATTTTCCACGGCAGTGTGCAGCACTTTACCGCTGGGACTGTGTTCATCATTATCCTCTACGGGGACGAACCATTCTCCGGGGTTGCGTAATGATTCAGGCATAAATGGCATGATCAGGGCTGCATTGGCGACGATGTCTTGCACTTCGCGGGGATCAATCCAAACTCCAAAGACACAGCAGGCGCCAGTACATTCCTCTAAACAACATCGTTTGAGAGGCTCTGAATCAAACATACGCGGATTGAGGCGATTTTCAAGAGTGTTCTTTAATATATTCACGTTCAAATTGTACCATTCAAGTATTCTGAGAATATGTCTTCTCAGCGGACTTTGATAATTAGAGTAAAATTAATTAATATTTAATTAAAATCTGAGAAGGAGATGCCAATTGTCTGTCTGGAAAGTCTTGATTACTGATGGTCTTGATTCTAACGGTATTGATATTTTGAAAAAATCCATCGAGGTAGTTGAAAAACCCGGAATCACCCCCGAGGATTTACTCAAGGAAATTGGTGATTATGATGCCTTGATTGTCCGCGGACGCACAAAAGTGGTTCAGGCTGTCTTTGATGCAGGCAAAAAACTCAAAGTTGTTGGCCGTGCCGGTGTGGGTGTGGATAACATCGACCTGGTTGCTGCCAAAGATCATGGCGTTACTGTAGTGAATTCTCCGGTGGCCACCACCATCGCTGTGGCCGAATTGACTCTGGCGCTGATGTTGAGCGCTGTACGTGAAGTTGCCCGTGCGGATTCTTCTATGAAGGCGGGGAAATGGATTAAAAAGGAGTTTGAAGGCGCCGAATTGAGCGGCAGAACCCTGGGGGTGATCGGGTTCGGACGCATCGGCGCGGCTGTAGCCAAGCGGGCCGCGGCATTTGATATGCAAATTCTGGGTTATGACCCCATGGTTCCGGCAGATGAGATTACCAAGCGCGGCGGGAAGCCCGTCAGCATGGATAATCTACTCAAGCAATCTGACATAATCACCATGCACCTGCCTCTAACGTCAGACACCAAAGGCATGCTTAATGAGGATTCTTTTGCTAAAATGAAGCAGGGAGTCTACATCATTTGCGCAGCACGCGGTGGTGTGATTGACGAAACGGCCTTACTTGCAGCGCTGAACAGCGGCAAGGTAGCCGGCGCCGCATTGGATGTGTATGAAGTGGAGCCGCCTGGCCTGACCAATCTGGTAACACACCCCAAAGTGGTCTGCACCCCACATGTCGGCGCCCAGACCGCAGAGGCACAATCCAGGGCAGCCAATGATATTGCTGAAGAAATTCTCGCTGCGCTGAATGAGCAACCTTTAAGATGGAAAGTAGCCTGAACATATAAAAAGGAAAAATAACTATATGAATCAAAAACTCGAACAGTTTAACAAGATCATGGCAGAAGTGACCGACCTGGGCAGGGCTGAAGCGCTGCTGGGTTGGGACCAGCAGGTGAACATGCCTCGCGGAGGGGCTGAAGATCGCGGCAATATTTTGGAGACGATCGCCGGGTTGATGCATGATAAATTTACTTCCTCTGAGGTCGGTGATTTGTTGCACGAGTTGAAACCCTATGCAGAATCACTTGACCCTCGTTCAGATGACGCTTGTGTGATCAAGCGCGTGGCGCATGATTATGAAAAACAGGTCAAGGTTTCAACACAATGGGTGGCAGAATTTGCCAAGGAAACCACCATCAGCCAGAGTGTATGGGAAGAAGCCAAGGCCAAGAACGATTTTGAGCTTTTCCGCCCGCATCTCGAAAAAGTGGTTGATCTGCGCCGTCAATACGCTGATTTCTTCAAACCCTGGGATCATGTCTACGATCCGTTGCTGGATGATTTTGAACCCGGACTCAAGACCAGCGAAGTGGAAGAAATCTTCGGCAAGCTGCGTCCGCAGCAGGTGGAGCTATTAAAGGCTATTGCCGGCAAACCTGTCATTGATGACAAGTTTTTGCATATCCCATATGACGAAAAAGGCCAGTGGGATTTCGGCGTGGATGTGATCACCCGCTTTGGGTATGACTGGAACCGCGGCCGCCAGGATAAGGCCGTACATCCGTTTACCACCGGGTTTGGCATTGACGACATCCGAATTACCACCCGTTTCGATCCTGAAAGAGCCGCTTCGGCTTTGTTCAGCACCATGCACGAAGGCGGACACGCCCTTTATGAGCAAGGGATCAGTCACACACTGGCGCGCTCTCCCCTGGCCACCGGCACTTCCATGGCCGTACA
>PNNU01000196.1 GCA_013824385.1 Anaerolinea sp. | reverse complement strand
CACCAACATGATCCCCGGTGTACGGGCTGAGGTTTTTCGGCCCATTCTGTTAATCATTTTTGCAATCATAATTCTGGTTGGGCTTTACCTTTCCATCAAACAATCAAAAGTCGCTGAACGCGGAAGCATTGAAATCCTTTCAATTGGACTGGCTTTTGTGGTCGTACTCTATGTGGCCGTGCTGCTGATTATTTATTCTGTTTCTACTGAGACTATTTCGATCGATGACCGCATGCTTTCTCCCCTCATCGCCATCATTTATGGCTGGCTGCTGAGCTGCGCGCTGGTCCTCACGCGTAGAATCCATCCCAGAATCACTTTTCCTATTTTAGGTGTGATCATTGCCCTGTTCTTTGTGGCCTTTAACACCCCCTCCTTTAAAGCCTATCCCGTTGTGGTAGGCAATTACCCCAACGGATATACATCCCCGGTTTGGAAGGAAAATCCGATCCTCACCACGGAAGTCACCCTGCCGCAGGGGCGTGCACTGATCACCAACGCACCGGATATCGTGTTGTTTTATCTCAACCGCAGCGCGTATCCCCTCACTACCCATGCGGATGCCGCAGGGTCCAGCTTATCCATTGACGGTCAAACCTCATTGGATGACATGATTCATAAGGAGTGCGCTGTACTGGTGATGTTTCATCCGGATAAGGTTCAGCAATTTGAAAAACTGGCTGACTCTGTGACCCTCGCGGATATTGCTTCTCTGCAAAACCAACTCGACACAGTCTATTCAAGTGCGAATGGAACAATTCTTGTCGATAATAATTGCAGCAAATAACTTGATTACTTAAATAAACCCCAAAATACTTCTTGACAGGATGGCTCAAATCGCTAAAATGAATGGAGTGTTTGGGAGGAATATGAAACGAATCGCAGTCATCCTTGTCATTTTACTGTTCACCCTGGCTTGTGCACCGCTTGATCTGGCCAGATCCACGTTGGAATCCGTTACTGTTTTAATGACAACCGCGACACCAACTGCTGTTTCCACTTCTGAACCTGCAGCCACATCCATCCCCACCCCCACCGCCACTCTCGACCCGGTTAATAATGCCACCCTTTATGAGGATGATTTTTCAGATCCCAACAGCGGCTGGGAAGGAGAGGATGACATCCAAAGCAGGCTCTACTATTCCAAAGGTGAGTACTTCGTTCAAGCCAGTCGAAACGATTACAACTTCTTCATGCTTTCTGCTGAACCCCTCGATGATTTCGTCCTTAACGTGGACCTGCGCCACGTGATTGGCGACGACGAAACCACAGGCGGAATGGTCTTGTGGCGTTACGAAGACGAAGAAAATTTTTACGCTTTAACCATCATGGATGACGGCACTTACACCATCCATCGTTTTCTTCAGGGTGTATACGGCATGCTCAAACTTCCCACCCTTTCACCCTGGTTGAACATTACCGGTAAAACCAATCTTGTAACCGTTACGGCAAACGGCGACACTAATCAGATCTTTTTCAATGACCATTATGAATTCAGCTTTCAGGATTCTTCTCTCAAACAGGGATACTACGGTATGGGTGCGCAACCTTCTGAGTCAAGCGAAGTAGAAGTGGCTTTTGATAATCTGAAGGTCTATGTGTATGACCCTGCCAACCCCTTCACTCCTGCCAGCCCGGATTTGACGCCGACCCCCGAATACCAATCCATCACATGGAAGCAGCTGACCCAATTTCTCGCGGATGATCATACCAACTGGCGTGAATACGACCTCGAAGACTACAACTGCATGGATTACGCCATTGATTTGGTCGCCAACGCGCGCTATGCCAACATCAGCGCTAAAATCATCACTGTGCAGTTTGTGAATCAAGAGACTGGTCACGCTTTTGTGGCTTTCGAAACCTCGGACCGCGGCACCATCTTTGTGGAGCCGCAGGGCGATAACACCTACTCCAATGTGGAGATTGGCAACAACCTGTGCGACGACTGGGGAGAATTCGAGTGCATGGGATACATCGAAAGCGTCGAATATTTCGGCGAATGCGACCATGCCCAGAATTGCACAGTGTTACCGTAGAAATATAATCGAGAACCTACTCCATTCGCTTCGCTCAGGGGCGTAATAACCGCGGAATCGTTATTCGTGAACCTAGAACCGTGAACCGAGAACCGAGAACCGTCAAACTTAGCGCGATTTTGATTTGGATTCGAACCTGAAAATTTGAGATTCGAATCGACGGGTGGCTCCCCCGAAGGATTTTGGGTCGATTGGGTATCGAACACTATAGTCGTTTTTAAATCCCCTCTCGCAAAACCATGCTCGGGGGTCCACACTTGCCCGGGCAGCAAGTGCCAGGGAAGATCGCGAAATCAATTAAATTCAATTCGACTAGAACGACTCGGAGCGGTTTAAATGGATTATAGGGGATTGATGGAGATTCAATTGAAAAAGAGCGAACACCGATAACTCTTAAGGTGAATTTTAGAACTTAATTTCTAATTTGTCAAGAGGGAAATGAGATTTGTGATAATCCAAAGGTGACTGCACCGTGCTGCCGGAAACCATATTGACGTATGGTGGCCTTCGCCGCGGATTGTTTCATTTCATTTATTACTTAATCTCAGCCCTTCTCAACGAGGATTATACAAAATCACAACATTATTTCACATAATCACAAAGGTCAATTATCGTGGGGTGGCATTACTGATATTTCGTGCATTACGCGTTCTCGGCCCCTCGTCGACGAGGATGAAGCACAGGACGCACCATTCTTCCATCTAATTGATAGAAATTATTGCTTCATATTTTTCAAAGTGCTATACTTAAATAGCCACCGAATTTCTTTAGAAGTACATTTTATTCGTAGCTTTTTATTAATAGGAGGAGTGATATGCAAAAATTTGGTCGAGCTTTATCCATGGTTTTAATCGCATTAGCACTGATCGTCATGCCCGTCCTTGCCATCACCGGCAATTGGGTAAATGACGATGAACATCCATACGTTGGAATGGTGGCATTCTATGACGCGGATGGAGAATTCATATGGCGCTGCACGGGTTCTTTGATCAGCCCCACCAAGCTGTTGACCGCTGGCCACTGCGCTGATACCGCAGAAGGTGCGGTTACCGCCCGGGTTTGGTTTCAGCAGGATGCGGGAGCCAACTATGACCCAGTAACTCAGTATGATCCAGTGAGCGGATATCCCACTGAGTGCGCCGGAGGCGCCCTCGACCCACTCTGCGCCACGTCAGATGAGATTTATAACTACGGCTTTGCCAATTTCGCTGGCTTCCCCAACACGCATGATGTCGGCCTGGTGATTCTGGATAAAGCCATCTCCATGCCCGAATACGGTCAATTACCAACGGTAGGTATCCTTGATAATCTGGATAAAGCGCGCGGACTCAAAGACACCATCTTCACCGTCAGCGGGTATGGTTTGACTTACAGTACCAATGCAAAAGACGCCCTCCCCAACATATCTTATAGAATCAGATTGATGGCGAATTCAACTCTGGTGAATATAGGCAGCAGAGCTACTGATGGATATAACCTTCAGACGCAGGGCAACGGCGACGGCCGCGGAGGAACCTGCTCGGGCGACTCGGGTGGTCCTGTCTTCCTAGGACCCACCAGCTCCAACCTGATCGTGGCTGTGACCTCCTTTGGCATGAATTCAATCTGCCGCGGCACCGATTATGGCTATCGCATTGACCGCCAGGAAGTGCTGGACTGGATCGCGAGTCACTAGGTTTTTTTTTGATTGAGCAAATAGACCGGCATGATGCCGGTCTATTTTTGTATTGTATATTTCTGCGAATGCGACCACGCCCAGAATTGCACCTTACTGACGTAATCCAACCTGCCGTAGAATGGCGTCCGCCGGGGATGGCGTATATTTTTGGCTTTAAACCTTATCGGAACCGACACAACGAGGTTAATAAAGAGAACCCACCAACTAACAATGGATTTTATTAAAAAAACACCAGCTTATATAACCTGCTGATGTCCTTGAAAAAAAGAGTGGCGAGGGTGGGACGCGTGCCCCGAAGGGGTATTTGCGAAGTATCAGTTTCACCGGTAAACCCAAATAAACTTGGCCTATTAAATAAAAATGGTGGCGAGGGTGGGATTTGCGAAGTACCAGTTTCACCGGTAAACCCAAATAAACTTGGCCTATTAAATAAAAATGGTGGCGAGGGTGGGATTTGAACCCACAACCAATGGCTTATGAGTCCACTGCTCCACCGTTGAGCTACCTCGCCAACGGGTCAAATATTACTATAAGGCACTTGTTTTGTCAACGAAATCGCTTTTTTCGCAGTGAAAGACATGCCTTCCCAGAATACGGAGAATCTATAAAAAAGTGGAATTTCGAGGAGAAAAACATGCGAAATACCACAGAGAACCAATGGTCTATTTTAATTTCCGTCCAAGAATCAGATTTAAAAACATGGATAAACAATTTCCTGATTGACAGAAAAGCTCAGAACATGGCAAAAGGGACACTATATTTCTACAAAACAAAGTTAGAGTTGTTTACGAAATTCTGTGACTCACAAAGTATTGATTCAATTTTCCAAATTGATTCTAATTTGATACGCCAATTTCTTTTTTATCTGGAAACCACCGACCATAATGCAGGTGGAATTCATGCTTGCTATAGAGCATTAAAAACCTTTCTAAATTGGTGGGATTATGAGGTTGAACCGGAAAACTGGAAAAACCCTATAAGAAAAGTAAAATCGCCAATGAATCCAGTTGAAATTAAAGACCCGGCAAACATTGACGATGTACAAGCGATTATTGATACTTGTTCCACCAACTCGCTTATTGGATTAAGGGACAAAGCAATTTTTTTTATTCTTCTAGATACAGGAGTCAGAGCACAAGAGTTACTATCTCTTACGCATGAATATATCAATTTAGCAACTGGAGAAATGATTATTCGATTAGGTAAAGGAAGAAAACAAAGGGTTGTATACATTGGAGCCAAGACAAAAAAATTAGTAAAAGCTTATTTGAGATTTAGAACAGACAACTCACCCTATCTTTGGATTACAAAAGATAGCGAACCATTAACTTATTGGGGTTTAAAATCCATGGTAAAGCGAAGAGCAAAAATTGCTAACGTTCACCCCCCTGAAATTCACGCCTTCAGACGATGGTTTGCTCTTACTTGTCTACGCGCCGGAGCAGATGTATATGCCGTTCAAGAACTTATGGGACACGCCGATTTGCAAATCATGAAACGATATTTAAAACAGACAAATCAGGACATTATGCTAGCTCATAAAAAAGCTAGCCCTGTTGATTCATTGTAGATAAAAATCAATTAAATTCTTATTACGCCAAATGAAATAAATTCAATCATGAATTACTATAGGATTTTACGAGTTCCGCTATACTTAAATTATATTTGAGGGAAAAGATATCTTTTTTATACGCAACCCTTGAAAAATTATTCTATTGGGAGACTTCATGGCACAATCACTAATTCCACCCCCTTTAACTACACCTACACCCCTTTCATTAAAAAGGAAGAATAAATCAACTGCGATAATAATTATAGGGACAATTGTTGGCTTTATAGTAATGTGTATTGTTATCGTTAGTCTACTAAACAGTCTAATTGAAAACACACCTACAAGTGCCAAAACAACCACACCAAAACCAACCAAAACTATAGCCGCACAACTAACTCAAACGGCTACTATGGAACCTTCTGTGTCCGCAACTGCCACGCAATCCCTTAGTTCCGATAATGTTGAAGTAAAAATGGTACAAGCTGCGCCAGAATGGATTCTTATTCAATCAAGTGCATTAACAGAAATACAATTTGAAGATTTTCAAAATCAAGTATTTGGAGCAAGAGTCAAATGGAAATTAAAGGTAGATGAAGTGGGAAATGTAATTGGATATGACGATGAAGTTTATATTAGTTGTTATCCATATCCTGAAATTACCTCAATTGGCACCTCGTACGTAAATATTTATGGAATTTCTAGAAAATATGGGGCATCCTTATCTAAGGGTGACATAATTACTGCTGATTGTACAATAACAAAATTTAACAACCTTGCAAATGCGTTTGTGCCAACAATCATGCTTGAAAATTGTACTGTTACAAAATAGAATAAAAAAAAATCATTTACAAAAATAATATTAAAACCCTTTGGCATTAAACTAGAGGGTTTTAATCATTTATAAAATAAAAACAAAATTTTTAAAATTTTTTTTATGACCTGAGGGGGTAATTTCTTAATACCGCTTATTCTCCCCAACAGCCTTTACTACAAAAGCAGCGATTTAGCTATTCTATAAACTTGGCTTTGCCGGCAGCGCAGGTAAACTCGCAATAAGCGATAGACAAGGCGCGTCTCGGTTATATTAGAACTTTTGCGCTACAATAAAATATACTGGAGCTAAAACTATGGGACGCTTTTTTTATGTGAATGGGTATGAATTTGATGGGAATAAGGAAAAAATAGTTTTCTTAACTAGTTACTACACTGACCAGTTTCATAATAACTTTCTACCGACAATAAAAGTAAATAGAGAAACTGTAATAAATTCAATAATTGAGGGGCAAATCTTTTTTATTGAAGATGGAACTTATAAACGAATAAGGGTAAAACTTGTAAATACCACAAATGATTCTTATCTACGGATTGACTGCCACACCACCCAAGCTGATTACTTCGGAAAAAATATTAAATTTAATATA
>PNNU01000195.1 GCA_013824385.1 Anaerolinea sp. | reverse complement strand
GCTGTAAACGGCGGTCGTCCGCGTACTTGCAAAGAAGCCAGCGCTTATCCAGATTATGGCACTCAATGCGCCAATCAATACGTTTCTCAGAATGGTGATGTGGCTCTCCCAATCGGAGCAATTACCAGCCCGCTTCCTTACGCCACAATTACTTCACCCACGCTCAACGTGAGTGGCTGGATGCATGATGACACAGCCGTCGCTACCGGACAATTAATGATCAATACCGGTAAAGCCTGGACGCCAATTGGAAGTGTAATTGGCATGACTCCTTTTACACAAGAAATCAATCTTTGCGATGCTAACATCCCGGATGGCAAATTCTTCCTCTCCATCATTGTGACAGACAAAGCAGGAAAAGTATCGATCGATAACCAGGGTTTGACCGAATTAACGAAAACTTATGCCTGTCCGGCTCAACCCCCTGCTTGCATCCCCGCGGTTAGTCAAGTAGCGTTATACACTGAGGCTGAATACCGGGGAACTTGTCAGGTATTTGACATCGCGGATTATGCGAATTTGGGAACGGTGAACCCTTTGTTGATGGATAACACCCGGTCCATTCAGGTGGGGGGAGGAGTCTCGACACTGCTTTACCCTGATGTTGATTTTGGCGGCACTTATGAACTTTTCCAGGATGGAGATTCCAACCTGGCGGATAACGGAATTGGTGCGTATAACGCGGCTTCAATGAAAGTCATTACCCGCGTCAATCCACCTGAACCGCCCGTTCTTATATTACCTGATCCAATCACCTCAAGTCTGAACTTAACCCTGGCTTGGACTGTGGCAGCAGGCGAACAAACACAAAGTACACTCACAGGACCGGGTGGATATGCTCAAAACCTGGCCTGGCAGGAGGGTACTTCCTGGCAGGTGGGGCTGTTGGCCGAAGGTGATTACACCTGGACGGTGGAAACGCGGAACCTGGCTGGAGCAACCAGTATTACCCAGGAATTTAAAGTATCAAAGGCGTCAGTTTTGCCGCTCAGTCATATGAATTCTTTGGCTCAAGTAACCAATTCAAGTGCTGTCTTGCTTACCTGGGAAGTTGACCAGGGTGCAGAGGGAATTAACCATTTTGAATTTCAAATGAGCAATCCAGGCAGCGACTGGGTTGACCTTCCTGACAAACCTGCAGGAGATGCGCGTCAATTGGTTTATTGGGGCACTCTGGGGCAGACTGTCCAGTTTCGCATGCGTGCCGTGGATGAGGTAGGCAATGCTGAAGAATACATCAGTGTACCCGAAACCAGCACCCTTTTTGTTGGTTCCTGTATCGTGGATACGTTTGAAGGAGCCGATCCTGGAGATGATGATATCTCAGGCGCTTCTTTGATGACGGTTGGCACCCCCGTATCTCATAATTGGTGTGCACCTGTTACACGTGGAGACGGCAGCCAGACCGATAATGTAGATTGGATTAGTTTCGCCGGTGTAACTGGCGACCAACTCAGGTTCACCACCACACCCACCAATCTTGGGTCTGCATCACGGTTGACACTCTACGATACGGATGGAGCAACCTTCATTGGTGAGGCACGCCCTGATGATTCAGACGCTTCGGCTTCACTCGATTGGACTGTTCCAGTTGACGGAACATATTTCATCAAGATGGAGCGCGTTGATGGGCGTATCCGCGGTACGGATAGTGTCTATCAAGTTGGAATAGAATTGAAGAGTAGAATTCAACCTGGCACCCTGGTTTGTGGTGCGGCAACCCTACCAGCGCTGCTGGCTGCAGCCTATGCGGTTAGCAAACAAGTAAAAAAGACCAAGAAAAAATACCACCGCGAAGCCATGGGAAGCTGATTTTTCTCAAGGGTGAATCTTATTTATTGAAGTAAATGTAAATTTTAAAAGATAGAAACAAGCAGTTATTCATTTTGCTGTTTGTTTCTTTTTAACCAGCTTTATTAGAAAAGTAAAGCCCACTTGACATTGGATTGCGATTAACTTATAATATGTAAAGCTAGCTTTACAAAACCCGGGAGCAAATCTGGTTATTGCAGGAGTAATATGAAAAATAAGCTGGAGGAATTTCGTGTAAGGAATGGATTTACCCAACAAGAATTGGCGGATCAGTTGGAAGTATCACGACAAACCATTATTTCATTGGAACAAGGGCGTTACAACCCCTCGATTATGTTGGCATTTAGAGCGGCACGGCTGTTTAAACTGAGTATTGAAGAAATATTCATCTATGAAGAAGGAGAACCAAATGGATAACCAAAAAACATATCAATCTACTGAATTGATAAAAGGAAGTATCACACTGGGCATAGGCATCCTGTTATTTATCATCGGAGCTATTAAATTTGACTCCGAGATTTGGAGACCCTATTTACATCTCATAGAAGGAATTGGACTTTTTCTGATCGCGGTTGGCGGGTGGAGTCTGGTTCAGTATTTCCGCTATAAAAAGAACCCTGAGGCGTTGCGTAAAGTCAGAGTGGAAAGCATGGATGAACGCAGACTGTGGATTCAGTATCGCTCCGGGAACAACGCATTCAAGGCGGGAGTGACGATGACTTATCTGTTTCTTTTGGCAGTAGGAGCAACCGAAAATGCCATCTCTACTGATGTGATCTGGTGGGTGCTGGCTGGGATTGTGGTAATCACTTTTGTTGTTTATGTGTTCAGTCTGACTCGGTACGAACACATCTATTAGTCCACCTCAAAACAAAGCCATCTTGCCAAGTAAGCCGGTTTTAAACGGTATGAGAGTCACTTGGCAAGATAGGGTATAAAAACTAGTGTTGTAGCTTATTTTTTAAGAAAATTGAGTATTAAGACTAGTATTAAAACAGGAAAAGGACAAATGATTTTTCTTTTGACGATAAATTCTTATAAATAATCTAAGTAGAGCAATTCAGTAAACTCACTCCTCAAGAAAGTGGAAGAAGAGTTGAAAGTTGCTCGTTTCAAAAACAATCTAATTGAGGAAATTGGCAATGACACTCATCCCAGGTAGAGCACCTTCTGGCAGATTTTCGAGACTTATGAAGACCTTGTAAACAACATCACCACCCAGCGAATCTGCTTGGGGAGAGATGGCTTCTACTTTACCTGAAACGGTTTGATTGAGGGGTTTAATGTTGACATCAACAAATTGACCCACTTCAATACCTGATATGTCACGCTCGCTCAAATCCGTGGTCTCAATATGCAAATGAGATGGATCAATGAGAATCATTTGCTCCTGACCCATGGGTACGAAATCACCGATATTCATCGTAGTAGAGGCAACAATTCCATCGATCGAAGAAACTAATCGAGTGTTTGCAAGGTTGGTTTGTGCAATTTGCACGTTCAAACGGGCTGATATTAGTTTCGCATAGTCAGCGCTTGTTGGGTTTTCAGGAAGTTCTTTATTGGTTAGTGCAGCCAGAAGTGTCTGATCTTCAGCCAGTTTGGCCTTGGCAACATCCACATCGGCTTTATAAATCGCGAGTTGAAAAGGGTCCGCACTCTTATATAGGGCAACTTTGGATTGAGCTTCTTTCACTTTTTGTTGAGCATCGAACAAGTGTTGATAAGCCACTGCCTTATCTTTATCCGTATACGGATCACCGCTGAGTTTATCGTAATCTTCCTGGGCTTTTTTTAATGCATCTTGTGCAACCACAAGATCCGCTTTTGCTTTAAACGCTGCATCCAAACCTGAATTAACTGCCAACCACCAATTGTATGTTCCCTGGGTGCGGTTCAACGCAGATTGATCTTCAGCAACCCTCTTCTGAGCTGAACTGACCGCCATAGGGGAGGTTAATTCATTCAAAGCCAAATTTGCCTGGTCCAATTGCAATTGATAAAGAGAATCATCCAACTGGGCAAGAATGTCGCCTTTTTTTACTCTCTGGCCAACGGCGGCATTTATCGTTTTAACGTTTCCGCTCGCAAGAAAAGCCAATTCAATGTGCTGATCTGAGACCAGCACACCTGAAGCAGTCACACCCGAAGAAATGGATGAATTGCTTGTTGCATTGCTGTCAGGCGTGCCCTGCGTTAACGCGGATTGATTATCTTGCAGCACAACTGTGGGCAATGGGGTAGGGGTTTTAGTTCCGCTGCATGCAGAAAGGATAAACGCTGACACTATTAAGGCACAACAAAGGGTTTGTTTCATAAGCGCCTACTTTTTTTCATTTCCGTTTGACTCAACAATTTGACCATCACGCAGCGTAATGACCCGTTTTGCAAATTTAAATACACGAGGATCATGGGTGGCAAAAACAAAAGTGACACCTGTTTCTTTGTTTAAGTTGGCCATTATTTCCATCACTTGTTGGCCGTTGGCGGTATCGAGATTGGCAGTTGGCTCATCCGCCAGGATCATGGCAGGACTGGTGGATAACGCTCGGGCTGCCGCAACACGCTGCTGCTGGCCACCGCTCATCTGGTCAGGGCGGTGCTTGGCATGATCCAGCAAATCAACCGCCTTCAATAAATAATTGACTCTATCCTTCCGCTCTGCAGGGCCAACGCCTTTTAATAGAAGGGGCAGTTCAATGTTTTCATAAGCTGTTAGCGTTGGTATCAAGGCAAAAAATTGGAAGATAAAACCAAGGTTGTTTTTTCTCAAGTCGGCTCTCTGATTTCGGTTCATGCGAGTAACATCGTTGCCGTTGATGTAAACTTTGCCGTCCGTGGGTTGATCCAGACACCCAAGCAGTTGTAATAGAGTGGTTTTACCTGAACCTGATGGACCAACGAGGGCTGTGAATTCACCACTCTCGATACTTAAATTGATACCTCTTAATGCCTGAGTTTCAGTTTCACCCACTTTAAAACTTCTGGTTACATTTTCTACTTTAGCGACTTCCATTTTGATCTCCTTCCTATTTTCCATGTAAAGCTTCAACGGGCTCAAGGCGAGCCGCGAGAATGGCGGGATAAAGCGATGCCACCATGGTCACTACGAACGCGACAATGGTTAGGTAAATAACATCTCCTCCGCTTAATGTTGCATATAACCTATCTCCGAATAACATTCCGTTGCGAACGCCAAGATCGCCCAGAGGAAAACCATATTTGCCAAAATAGAGGCAGACCAACCAGCCTAGTAATAAGCCGAAGGCAATACCTCCGACAGCAAGGATACTTGCTTCAGCCATAAACAACGACAGAATATTACGTCCTTTCATTCCGATGGCAGCGAGGATGCCGATTTCTCGAGTGCGTTCAAATACCGACATGATTAATGTATTCACAATGACTGTTGCTGTGATCCCCAAAACGATTAAGTAGATGATGATCATGAAACTATTCGCATAGTTTTCAGTGTCAATGAGCAATTGGTTCATATCCTTCCAGGTTTTAACCTGATACCCCGCTCCAGTTATGGCTCCGGCAAACAACTCTGCCTGGTCACGATCTTTTAGCAGGATGAAAATGGCACTTGCATGCCCTTGGGTTGAAGTGATGGTTTGGGCTTTAGCAAGCGGCATTATTATTGTGCTCTGGTCATAAGAGGGGGTGTGAGTGGTATACAACCCTCGAATTATGAAATCTTGCTCGGTTACATTTCCATTGGATGTGTTGACCAACAAATGGATTGAGTCTCCCAACTTCATTTTTAGTTTGTCTGCCAGTAACTGACCGATCACGATGCCATTATTGTCATCAGCAGTGATGAAAGAACCGGCAGTTAATCCTGACACAAACGGAGCATTCGCAGGTGATGCGGAGTCAACCCCCATCAATTGGATTCCGATGGAATCATTCCCTGATGACACGATGGCACTGGCGTATAAGCGCGGAGTGGCTGTTTGAATAAATTCATTGAGCTGGGCAGTCTCTTGAAGGTCAGAAATTATTTTTTCGGGGTCAGCCACCAGATCGGACCATTTCAAGCTGCTCTTGCCATCCACGTATGCAGAAGAACGGATTTGCAGGTGTCCGCTGACCAGTTGGATGGTCTTGGCGATGGATCCTTCCATCTCACCATTGACCACCGCAGCGATCAAGAGCAACAAAGCGAGGCCAATTGACACGGCCAGACCAGAAAGAATCGATCGGCGGCGATTTCTGCTTAAATTTCGAAAAGCGAGTTTAAATTGTTGTAGCATGGCATACTCTTTTCAGGCGGTTTAACCAATGACTAAACATAATGCAGCGCTTCGGCTGGTTCGTGGCGCGAGGCCTCTCGAGCAGGAATTAAGGAGGCAAGGATTGTTATGATTAATACCGGCAAACCTCTGGATAAAATGGAACCCAAAGCCAGACCGGTATATATTCTGCCTGACATTAAAGCTGTGTAATCGGTCATTGATGCGAATTGAGAGAAATCAAAGCCAACCACACTGTAAATGGCATTTAAACCAATTCCCGAGGCTAACCCAACCACTACTCCCACCAAGCCTAGCATAATTCCTTCTGTAATGAAGAGGCAGGTGATTTGTCGGGGTTTCATCCCCATCGCACCGAGTAAGCCGATCTCTCTGGTACGTTCATATACAGCCATCAACAACAAATTGAGTACACCAATGCCGGCGATCAAGATGATGATCAAACTAAAGACCTGCATTGCACTGCTTTTAGCTTGAATGGCAGTTTCAAGTTCTGGAAAAGCCTGTGCCCACGTCTGGGTTTCAGCACCCTCCAAAAACGGTTTCAGAACATTCAGCACCTTCGGTTCCTGACCAACTTGTTTCAAAGTGATCATGATTTCGGTGGCTTTTCCATTTA
>PNNU01000194.1 GCA_013824385.1 Anaerolinea sp. | reverse complement strand
CCGGATTGGCCTTACGCCTTTCCGAAAAAAGTGGACCTGCCAGCCGTGTGCTGTTAGTGGATATGGACCCCCAGGGGCACGCCCTGTTGGCTACCGCCTTTGAACGCGGACAGCAAAAACTCCTCGCATCACTGGCCGCGCTACTCACTGAAACACCTCCTCCCTCCATTCAGCGCATCATTCAAAAAAGCGACCATCATCCCAACTTATTCTTCATCCCTTCAGACCACGCCGAGATGATCAAAGCCGCCCGTGATCTACCCGCCCTGATGGCCAACGAAACCCGTCTGCAGCGCGCGCTGGCCGCCGTGCAAAATGATTACGCCTATATTATTATCGATACCCCACCCACCACCGGAGACCTTCTGATTAACGCCCTGGTGGCCGCCAACCAGGTATTGATTCCTGTAGAAACAAGCTACCTTGGCGTCTCAGGGCTGATCGAACTGCAGCGAACCATCGAACAGGTTCAAATACACTTTCGTCCCGACCTGAAAATTCTCGGCTACCTGCCTACATTATGTGAAGAACAGCGTGCCGAAGCCCAGGAGATTTTGGGCGAACTGCAACAGCGCTTCAAGAAGACCCTTCTGCCCCCTATCCATAAAGCCTCAGACCTGGCTTATGCCCACTCCAGCCATATGGACGTGTTCACCTACCGCCCTCCGCGGTCTCGCACCGCCGAAAATATCGCCTCCAGTTCACGCGCCACTCATGAGTATGCCGAGCTGGTCGACACTATTCTCAAATTGACTCACTCCGGCTAAGTTTCTGAAAAGGAAGACCTCGTATGCCTCCAAAAAAACGTTTCAGCGCCTTTGACGATCTTTCCGCTTCTGCATCTGAAAAGACCAAGATCCAGACCCCTTCAATTACTGAGCAGGCACAGCAAGCGCCGCAAACACCCAGTGTTGAACGGATCGAGCGCCTGGCTCCCAGCCAGATGATACCGGACCGTTTTCAGCCGCGCCGTCTGCTGCCGCCTTCCCTTCGTATGGATTTTTTCAGCGGTCGATTGAACTGCTACCAGGCCGCCATGGAATGGCTGGCTCTGGCACGCGCAGATCAAGGCGCTGCCGCAGAGATTGAAAAGCTTCTGATGATGGGCTCTTCCTTTGAAGAACACGGGCAGATCAAATCCATTACTGGCAAGTGGGTCAGCGGACCGAACGGGGATTATGTCTTTCAGATCGAGACCGGAGAAAGACGCTTCTGGGCAGCTTGTTTGCAATATGCGTCATCGGGCGCTGCAGATGAACCTCAATTAAGAGTGGAAGTGGTGGATCATCCCACCCGCCAGCGCCAGGTGCTTGAAAACCGCCACGCCGAAGCGCCATCCGCGGTGGAGCAAGCCTGCGAAGTCGCTTCACTGATTTTGGCCGAATTGGGCATTGAACCAGATCCTGAAGTGGAAGATGATTTCGAGTTTTTCAGACAGGCGCGCAACTCACGCATGCCCTCAGGACTGTGGGAGAAGCTAATGCCGATCATGCAGCTTACCCGTCCGCGTATGGTACAGCTCCTCAACATTTTACAGCTCTCAACCCAACAATTGGATATGGCCGATCGCTACCGCCTTTCAGAACGTGTTCTGCGCGAGATTCTATCTGCCCCACGCGAACAGTGGGACCGTATGATCCGATTGAGCATTCAGAACCAGTTGACCTCTGAAGAAGTTTCGGATATGGTCACTTTGCCGCCGGTCAACGAGGGCAGCAACCGCAGACCATCAACCCCCATCCTGCCCGAACCCGGCCGTCAGGCCGCACGCTCAATGAGACGCTTTGTGCAGACCCTCTCTGAACTGGACCGGCTGAGCCGCGACGAAGCTCTGGACGAGATCGCCGATACACTGGTGGTCAAGGGTAACGGCAAAGTCTCGCTGATGCTGCTTGAAGAACTTGCCAGGTTGATCAAGGCGAGATTGGATCGGAAGTAAGTTCAGAGAATTGAGAACTGACACCGCTCGCTTCGCTCGGGTATGAAAAAACCGCGGAACCGAGAATTGTAAAAACCTGGTGAACGATAGCCAGGTTTTTTGTAAAGTAGTAACCATGGTTACACTTTGTTCTACTCATTAGGGAGGTTTAACAAAATATGCGAGAGGGCATACAAATGGAAGTTGCTTGCTATGGATTAACAATCAAATACAGACCAACAAATTTCATTGCGCAGTCGCTGGTCGTCAAGCATTAACTCCCGGATTTCTACAGGAAGTTGTTCACGCTGCCAATGGCATTCTCGTAAGCCGGCTTGTTTGCACTCGCTTTCAGGAGCTGCAGCTTGTGCAGCTTTGATCGCATAGGCGGCTGCGCCCAATTCATGAGCTGCAACATGCGCCACTGCAACAGCCTGACCAGCAGCAAGTGCCGCAAATTTTGCCGCACCAGAAACCTCTCGCGCTGCTGTATTGGCGATAAAAGCGGACTGATGAGCGATTGCCATGGTAACTTCGCCACGAGTCCAGGCGCGAGCCATCGCGATTAACTGACGAGGACGGTCGTCATCAGGCCGCACTTCTTCAAAGAAATGCAATACATGTTCAGCGCATACAGCCGCCCAAAGTGCGAGGCGATGGTGGTCATCATCTGTCAAGCGGCCACCTCGTCGAATGGCTATAAACCTGGGATCTCTCTGTTTTGGTAGAATCATATATCACCCCTTTAAATGTTGATCCTTTCTCAAAAATATTTACGCACAACACCTCTTTGAAAATTAATGCCTGGTAACTGGATGCTATACCAGCCGATTATAGCCGGGTTTTTGATTAGTAACCGTGGTTACATTTTAAGATTGTTTAGTTTCCCGCAGGTTTTAAATCCGCAGGGGACTAAATAATCTCATTTGACAATTACCCGTGTTGAACCCTATACTGTTTTTGCGAGGTGTCGAATGGAAAAGAAAACGACTCTATTGAACG
The DNA here is from genome assembly GCA_013824385.1 of Anaerolinea sp. The sequence goes on along the minus strand of PNNU01000194.1, from coordinate 3,782 downwards.
GAAAAACCATTTTTCAACTTATCCTGGTGGTCATCATTTTTCCACTATTGCCCATCCTGATCACATGGCAGTGGAATTGGTGGGAAGCCTGGGTCTTTGCTATTATTCTTTTTCTTGGGTTCATTTTCAGCCGGATTTTGGCCGCGAGAAAAAACCCCGGCATTATCGCTGAACGCGCCAACTCGCTTCAGAATGAAGGCGCCAAATCCTGGGACAAACTCCTGGCGCCGATGATGGCTTTGGGAGGCGTTATTGTTCCGCTCATCGCCGGGCTGGATAAACGCTTCGATTGGAGCGCGGAACCTTACACTCTGCCTATTAAAATTGCTGCAATTGTAGTGATGCTTCTGGCTTATATTTTTTCATCCTGCGCGATGATTGAAAATGCTTATTTCTCTGGCATTGTGCGCATCCAAACCGACAGAGGGCAGACTGTTTGCAGCAGCGGACCCTATCACTGGGTCAGACACCCTGGATATGTTGGAGCAATTTGGTCCTATTTGGCGATGCCTTTTCTTCTCGATTCCAAGTGGGCATTAATTGCTGTAGCTGCGTTGTTTGTCATTACTTTAATCCGGACCAAACTCGAAGATCAAACACTGCGAACGGAATTACCCGGATACTCAGAATATGCTGCGAAAGTAAAATACAGATTATTCCCTGGCGTGTGGTAATGCGTAACCGTGGTTACACTTTGGTTGTAATCTCAGATACCCGGCTTCTTGAAAAATAATATTTTACGTCCGGTTTTTGCTTTTTTGCGCGGTCAAAAAATACCCACGTCTAAATACAGCTTTTTGAGGAATTTCAGGCGCTTTTAGCCTGTTTTTTACGTCTAGGGGCGACCCTGTGAAATCAGATGCTAATTATACAGGGGCGACCCTTGATTTTCAAGGGGTGACCCTGTATAATATCCAGGGGCGACCCTTAAGCGCGGAAATCGTTAAAGTCCGCAACGCCACTCTCCGCCTGCGACAAGGAAACTCGATTAAATGAAAATTTTTGCATTCGCCAACCAAAAAGGCGGGGTCGGAAAAACCACCACTGCTGTCACCCTGGCTGACGGACTGGCACGCATGAAGGTAAAAACTTTATTGGTGGATCTCGATCCACAGGGGCACCTGGCGCTCTCTTTCGGACTCGAAAAATCCCCCGGTTTGTACCGCTTAATCTACCTTGATGAACCTCTTGAAAAGGTTGTTATAAATATCAGTCCTAACCTGGACCTGGTGCCCGGTGACAAGCAGACCGAAAAAGTTAAACGCCAGATCACCCTTTCGGATTTTCGTGAGACCATCCTGGCGGATATTTTGCACGACGCAGATTATGATGCGGTGCTGCTGGATATGGCTCCCTCGCTGGATGTACTGCACATCAACGGCCTGATCGCCGCGGATTGGGTGGTCATCCCTACCCGGCCAGACGCGCTGGCATTGGACGGAGTCAAGGAAATTCTCACCACCATGGCCGAGATCAATCAGAACGGACATCGTTACCGTGGTTACAGTATTCTGCCGACCTTCTTTGACCGCACTACCCGTGAGACCTTTCTGCAGTTTCAAGAGTTGGCCAAAACTTTTGGCGAGCATCTCTGGCCTCCCATCCCGCAAGATACGCGCGTGCGAGAGACAGTGGCGTATGGAAAAACACTTTGGGATTACTCCCCCAATTCGGTTTCAATGAACGGGTATAAAGATGGTAAGCAAAGATTGGGCGGTTACAAACAGGTACTCGCACGCATGCTGGAGGCGATCAATGGCTGAGAAAAAGTTAGAAAGGCGTACCTCACTTGACCCCGCCGTGGCGGACCTCCTGAGTGGTATGGAACAGCGTCAGGCAGAGAGTCAGCTTCCGCGTAAAGAACGCGAACGCCTGGGACGTGAACGCGCCAAGATTCAGTCACGCCGCGAGCAGCGTGCTACTTATGATTTACCGCCGACATTGCGCGAAGATATCCGGGTTATGTCCGAAGATCTGCGCATTCCAGCCAGCCAATTGGTTACACTGGCTTTGGCTCGCTTTTTGAATGAATATAATTCCGGAACGATTGACCTGGGAAAATACAAGCAGCCGTCACGCAGTCCGCGTTATGATTGGAACCTGGTTTTCCCAGATGAGATAATTCGCATTAAAAAGAAAAAGGGTTGAGAACTATCAAGTCGTAGTTAAGTAGTTATTAAGTAGTCATAGAAACAGGTGCAAATTCTGCACGATTAAGAAGTGCATCTTTTGCACTCCAGAGAAAGCTCATTTCTGCACTCCGGCTGCCTTAAGGCAAATCTTTCACTCTCGCCGGGGTGCATTATTTTTACTCTGGCGTGAATGAGGTTTTTGCCTCCAGGCCAAAAGGAATAAATTGCCCGCAGGCCAGAATGCAATAATTGCCTGTTGGCCAGGGTGTAAATATTGCAGGCAGGTAATCTACGTTCATTTGTCTATTCATTTTGATTTTTGTCCGGTGAACAAACCAAATCCCATTGATTTGTATGAAATGGATGTCTCTTTTGTTTGAGATTTAATCGCCTGTCGGGCGAGGGGATTGGAAAAGTAAAGCCTGATTAATCTGCCAACAGCACGCATCGACCAACGCCATCCGACCCATTGAACTCTGTCTTTGGTCTCTCTCTTCATTTCCACAGCATAAGTTCTTGTTGTCTTTTCTGAAAGGGGAATTGAATCCCACAATTTTTGCCACTCTTCAAGCAGCAATAGACTCATATTCATCTGGATGTGTCGATTGACTTCTATCATTTCGGGTGTGGGCTGTTCGGTCCAAAAAACCTCATTAAGGCCAATATACCCTCCCGGGCGGATCACCCTCAAGCATTCCAAAATTGCTTTTTCTTTGGGTCCCACAAACGCCAAAACAGACTCTACAAGGACTGCGTCGAAACGGTTATCTTCAAAGGGCAGGTTGAGGATGTTCGCCAGTCTGGTTTCAATTTTCGCTGAAACACCTTCCTCCAGGGCACGTTGGGTCGTCCACGTGAGCATCTTTTCAGAAATATCCACGGCCACGATCTTGCAGCCAAATTTCCGTGCAATATAAGCTGGTCCCACACCTATGCCGCTGCCCACATACAATACATTTTTTGCTTCTTTCAAATGACAAAGCATCAGAAGTTCATCAGTGGCTTTAAAGCCGCCAAGGTGTTTGGTAATGCCCACTTCAGCTTGAATATCGAGATAGGCCGGGGATTTAAAAGTCATTGTTGTCTCCTATTAATCTACTTTGAATAATATCTTCAAAAAGATTATAGGCCGTTGAGAATTCAAAAACACCTTCTCTGGAAGGGTTTTTTCTTGTTAAATGATTTTATGGGATTGCAAAACCCAAAAAAAGAGGAATCTGGTTGCCAGACTCCTCTTGAAAAAAGTTGTAAAAGTGTAACCCTGGTTACGCTTTATTCTGTCACCAGCAAGGTGCGGGCCAGTTTGGCGTGCAGGCTGCCCAGCCCCTTTGCCAGATGCATGTTAGTCGTGAGGATGATCACTCCTGCAAGTATGAGGAGGGGCATCGTTGAAGGGCTAATGATGTGAGTCATTCCATTCCAATAGAACATGGGCAGGTGATAATAGTACTGAAGACCTGGGGCAACGATGAGTGCTAACCCTATGGCAAAAAGTGTTATGAAGAGGACGAAGTAGATAATGCCAAGTGGGAACTGAACGATGAGGAACAGGGTTGAGAACCAGGTAACCTTGGAACCAAAGATCGCTTTCAGTTTTTCTTTCCAGGTCACGTCTTTGCGGGCAAAAACGGGACGTCTAGGCATGCGTAC
>PNNU01000193.1 GCA_013824385.1 Anaerolinea sp. | reverse complement strand
ATCCCCATAGTGGATAAAAGAGTGTGCCAACGATTAATGCACCGGAGTTGATCAAACCCCATTGGGTGTAGCTCATTTTGAACGTATCCATAATTGGGGTTTGAAGCGGGCCGATCAAAAGCTTGTCAGTTTGGTGTAAGAGCATGAATATAAAAAATACGACTACGGTTGTTTTGGCGCTCCGGTTCATCTTGGGTTTGATGTCTTTGGCTACGGTTACGTCCATGAAACGCTCCTGAGTAATTATTTGGGGTGCTTTGTGAATGACTTATTTTAGACCCATAAAGTTGTGGCGTCAATTTTAATAGAGTGTTTAACGAATAAAATGCAAAAAACAAATGGAGAATATATTGACTCTAGCGTTTAAATTTTGTAGTTAGTATGAATATAGAAGGCATTTAAGGGTGACAAAATTATCATATTATTGGATTGCCATTTTACTTTTTCAAGATATTATTTAGGTTATGAACTAAAAAATTCAACTGACTCTTACTGGTATATTGATCAACAGGCAGGGTGAGGATGTTCTTGGCCATCTTGCTGACTCTGGGGTCACCTTGAGTACGTGGATCTGAGAGCAGGGCATCCCAATGCACAGAGAGGCTTATACTTTCCTCGGCCAACAGGTCGATCAATCGATCACGGGAAAAACCAGATATATAGATAGGTAACCCCAGAGGCATGTTATCAGCTTGCAGCGCAGGAAAAACCGGTTGAATACCAGGAATCGTACTTATCCTGTCAAGCAAATATTCAAAATTATCTCGTCTAACAGCCTTAATGGCATTCCAATCCAGAATTTCTATCTTTATCCGTTCTTCATCATCACCAAGGATTACGTTGTCCAGTTCGTAATAGTGTTCAGCCAGATAAAATAGACGCTCAAGATCCTCGCGTGATCCAAGGCCGTCATATAAATAGGAACGCAACTGGCGTCTATACTCACGGATCAAAGGCAGCCGGTGGTTTTCAAGATTAATAACATCATCGAAAGAAGGTAAAGTAATATTGCGCGTAGCCAAATACCCACCATCATAAGCACATAACTTGCGTATACTATTAAAACAAAAGTCCCCCAAGTAATCGTATTCAAAGACTGCGTGCGAATTATCTTCGATTAAGAGCTCTCCATCAGATTGAAGTTGCCGTAATACTGAGAGGGATGCAGTAGAATGCTGGAACCCGAAATAGTTTATGAAGTAAATAACCTGAGCAACGTCTGCCTTAGAAAGTAAATCATCCAGGTTTATTGAAAAATCTTCATTAATGCCGTAGAAAGTGTATTTGAGTGCGTGTTGATCCAACACATCCAATATGGAAGGGCAGAGGTAAGCCGGCAGCAAGATGTGCTGGTATTTATTTGTATATAAATAATCTGAAATCACATTCAGACAAGCACGTCCACCGTTGAGAAAAATAGCGTCCTCAATCGGTGGAGCAGGGGTGTCAGTTACCCAGGCCGTATCCTCATAGAACTCACCACCAACAAACATTTTTTAGAGACCTAAATTTTCTATTTATAGATTACACAATACAAGGTTACAAATCTAGTGGCTCGGAGGAGCAGGGGAGTCGGTTATTCATACATTCACACACAGCTTTACTCTACCATTTTCTAATTTCAGTGATTCTGAATCAATTTATTTACAGACTCCATGACAAGTGGTAACGAAATAAAAAGTTCCGTTGCCGCTTGGTGTTGGGTAGGTAAAAATGAGTTGAATCTTTTTCTCATCAACCAATCTCATTACATAATCACGGACCTCTTCTGACCACCAATGATCATTGAATAACGCATACCCAATTCCAGGATCATTGAATTTATCAATAAACTCTGGGCTATCTGTCAAACTGAACACATAATACTTATCCAATTCAGGTAAAAAACCTAAATATTGGTACTCAGTGACTATTTTTCCATTCAAACCATTTTTTGCCTTGTAGTCATAAATCAAGTCATTAATGGGTGGATCTCCCATATACCGTTGTTTGATCAAAGAATTCTGGATCAACCGGTTATCAGGCACCCAACGGGGTAGGAAAAATACGATTGGGATCAGAAACAGAAAATACCATACCTTTATGGATAAAAAAATTTTTCTGGTCCCTTTGAAAACTAGTATGGTGAATTGTGTAATCGATCGTCGTGTTTTCTGCTGGAAAAAGCTTCTAATTTTTTCAATATCAAGGTTTAAAAAATTGTGTAGACCTACACCTGCTGCGATTGCCATAAGTGGAATAATCAAATCAAGATTGCGACTCTCGTAAGAGAAGAAGAATATCCATCCAATCGAGAAGGGAATGATAACCAAACTACAAACCAATCCCCATAACTTGTTCCTGTAAGAAAACGCCAGAAGAATTATAAGAAGAATAAAAGTGATTGTTTTTGGAAAATAGTTATTCTTCAATGAGTTAATAAACAGGCTACCAGCCGAACTAATAATCTGTGAGAAATTATTACGGTCAAGCACAAGAGAAGTCACACGTCCGATTTCAGAAGTCTCAATACCCGTGCGAATCTGGATTTCTTTGAAAAGATACCAGGGAGCAATCAGAAAAATCATTATGAGAATGGATTGAATGATTAAAGCTGTTGATTTCTTCGGTTTGCTACTCCTACGAAATGCGATCAGAAATGGATATACCAGGACCAACCATATTCCGGCTTGTTTGGTGAGCGCGGCTGCAGAAACGAAAAATGCACCTAACAGCAGAAGTTTTCTGTCATCGTCACTATCCTCAGCAAAAACTAAACAGGTGATTGCCAATAATCCCCAAAAAGCCACAGGAGAATCAGCATAACCGTTGCCTTGAGATCCAAAAGAAATCATCATCCAGGATGTGAATAACACACCCAAAAAATATCCCAAATCCTTTTTCTTGATCCCAAGAATGAAAACAACCAGAAGAATTTCAAATTCTATGAGATTGGCGAAATACTTTGAAAAATACTTGACTTCCGTTGTACCAATAAATTGATAAGGAATAGACAAATTTGCTGTCCATAACTGTGGATAATGCTCTGTTTGGAGAGGGAAAATCCCCTGGTACCATTGTGTTGCCCATTTATCCCAAGAAACCACGGCATCCCATTGTGTAAAAACCTGTGTGGGATTAGCAACATACATGAAGAAATACCTGGCTAAACAAATAATGGCGACCACAAAGACGAAATAGTAAATAAATGTAATTACTTTCTTTTTCCATTCGGTATTTACTTCTATTTTGCCGATATAGTCATGGAAGAATGATGCTATACCGTTTGGAATAAATACTTTTCCCAAGTTCCACTTGAGATTCGGAAAATACAATACAAGGATAATAACTACTTCAATACCAAACAAAATAAGTACTGTTGATTGCGTATAGATTTTTAGTAGCGTTGCGAAAACCACAAACACATAATTGAAAAGCTGACTAAGACCAATAACGGCGAGTAGGTTTTCCCAAAAACCATGGATCCTGAACGCTTTGGCCAAAACAAGACCTGGAACCAGGGTCAATTGAAGAATTGATAATATCCCCAACGAAATGATCATTTAATCTCCTGCCATTATTCTGTAATTAATTTTGGACAACTGGCTAAGTTTTTGTTGTGAGTGGCTGAGTGTTGACACTTATATTTGGCAAAAACATTTTTAACAATTCAAAAAAGAACACCTGGCTATCAAAATTATAAACGATAATCAAATACTCTATTGATGAGCGAAAATTAATAACTTCTGATTTCATTAAATAATCGGAAGTTATAATCGGCCATTTTACTATTCTTATAAATAATTTAAAGAGCCTATCCAATGTTAATCAGATAGGCTCTTATAAATAAAATTTGTTGAACCTAAATATTCATCTTCAGCATTTCCGCAATTACTCGGGATTGATCATCTTCGGTCATATTATAGAAAAGCGGTAAGCGTACTAATCGATCGCTGATATCTTCCGTCACTGGACAGTCACCGGCTTTTGCACCAAATCTCATCCCCATGTCACTGGTATTGAGTGGCAAATAATGGAATACACACAAGATATTTTTTTCTTTGAGGTTATTAATAAAGCGGGTTCGCTTTTCAAGCGAAGGCATCAACATATAAAACATATGAAAAGGCTGTTCACAGTACGACGGTATCACGGGCAATCGTACGCCTTTCTCCTCTGCCCAGTCACACAATTCAGTCTGATAACGCAGCCAAATCTCTCCACGTCGTTTCTGAATCTTCTCTATCCCTTCAAGTTGAGCACATAAGATGGCTGCCAAAACTTCAGAAGGTAGATAACTGGATCCAATATCCACCCACGTATATTTGTCGACTAATCCCCTGAAGAAACGGCTGCGATTTGTGCCCTTTTCACGGATGATCTCTGCACGCTCATTGTATGCAGAATCGTTAATTAATAGAGCCCCCCCCTCTCCACATGATAGGTTTTTTGTTTCATGGAAGCTTTGGGTCGCCATACAACCAAAACTACCCAGTTTTTGTCCTTTATATTTTCCAGCAAGGCCGTGTGCATTATCTTCAATCACATTTATTTTATATCTATGCGCAATTTCAAGGATGGAATCCATTTCACACCCTACCCCAGCATAATGCACAGGTACTATTGCTTTTGTTTTAGGTGTGATCAGGCTTTCTAATTTGCTTTCGTCCATGTTTAATGTGTCTGGCCTGATATCGCTAAAAACAGGTTTTGCCCCGCGTAAGACGAAAGCATTAACAGTGGAAACAAATGTAAACGAAGGAATGATTACTTCATCCCCTGGTTGAATATCTACTAACAAGGCAGATAGTTCCAGTGCATGTGTGCAGCTTGTCGTTAATAACGCTTTGGGCGTATCAAACAGCCTCTCTAATAATGCGTTGCAGCGTTTAGTAAAAACCCCATCCCCTGCCAGATGACCATTCTGTAGTACTTCCTGAATATAATCCTGTTCCTCAGTCAGAAAGGCTGGTTTATTAAACGGAATACTCGTCAGCTCCATGGGTTCCTCATTATTATGGATTGGTATACCACTTGTGGTACCAGAGATCAATTGATTTTAAACGATAGCCGCTTTTTTGGTAAAGATTTTGCGCCCTGATATTCCTGCCCTGAGTAACCACTTCAACATTATTAACGCCAAGGTTTCGCAATTGACTTAATACTTCCATTTGAAGGTTTAGTCCTATCCCCTGCCCGCGATACTGCGGATTGACGCCTACGAGTCCAATATGTGCTGTTTTTTCTCTCAGATCAATTGTGGCGCTGGTATACCCGGCAATTTGTCCTTGTTCTTCACACACCCACAGAAATCGATTTGCTTCTTTGAAATCTCGTTCAATCCACAGCTCATATAACTCTCGGCACTTTGATCTTTCAAAGTGGTCATCCACAAAAAATCGTGAATTTTCATGGAACTCTCCTGCCATGCGTTTCAATTCTGCAATTTCATTTTGAAGAGCAGGCCGGATATTGGAATCTTTTGAAGGTTCCTCTTCAGTCTGACGAAGATCGATATTATAGGTTACACGCAAATCCATCAGGTGAAAATGATGAAATTCAGCTGCCTTCGCGGAAGCTATCTCAAGGCCATTGGCCAAATAGTAAACACAATCAATCTGATTATCATATGCCCATACATCCACAGAATCGGTATAGTGGTCGGTCATGTTTCTGGAGTTGACGCGTCCAATCCTTTTTTGAAAAAAAGTGCTGTCCCACTCCAAATAAACTGCAGGGGATTCTAAAACCTCAGTCATTGGATTTCGTTTCTTTTACCGTGTAGGTAGGCTTATCCATTAACCTGAAGTGCATGCGGGCCATATACTCTCCCATTATTCCAAGTGTAAAGAGTTGCACACCGGAAAAGATCACAACCACCGAAGCAAGGAATGTAAAACCAGGCACAACCCCACCTTGAATTAAGAACCGGATTAAGACATAGAGAAGGATGATTAAGCCAAAAAACAGAAATAAAAATCCAATACCTGTCGCCAGACGTAGTGGAATGGTACTGAATCCTGTTAACAAATTCAGCGCATGCACGATCAATTTACGGAAAGTGTAATTGGATTTGCCAATCTCGCGTTTACGATGAGGAATATCTACATAACCAAATTTGGATGTTCCCCAGGTGAGCAGCACATCCAGCGAAACAGAAGGCCCCTGGTAATTGGCGAATGCATCTCTCAAGTAAGTATAAAAAACCCGGAACGCACTGACGTGGCGTGCTGACTTTGCGTTCATTACTGTGCTTAAAGTAGCTTTGGTTATCACCGATGCCAGATCACGCCAAATTCCGTGTTTTTCTGTTGCTGGTGCCCCGTAAACAACCTCATTTCCTTCATTTAATTTATCCAACAATACCGGGATTAATGCAGGGTCATGCTGTAAATCATCATCAAGAGTAACGATCAACTCATATTTCGCTTGACGGATACCGCATAACAGAGCGTTATGTTGCCCGTAATTGCGCATTAGGTTTGTTCCAAGAATATGAGAATCAATTTTGGTTAACTCTTCTACAACCAGCCATGAATCATCCTGGCTGCCATCGTTAATTAGTAACACCTCAAATTCAGAAGCCATGGTTGGTAAAATATTACATAACTTTGCACACAACTGTTTCAGAGAAAATTCCGAATTATAAACGGGGACAATGATTGAAATAGTTGGTAAATTATTCTTCATTAGACACTCTACAGTTTAACCAGGATTGTATTTCTTCGGCATATGGTAACACAGATTCATCAACTTTCGAGTTCTCCCATA
>PNNU01000192.1 GCA_013824385.1 Anaerolinea sp. | reverse complement strand
CGCCCCTACAAAAATTTTATTTCGGAAATCCTCCCCTACAGTATTATGATTTTTGGTTTGCTGGTGATTTTTGCATCGCTCAAACTGCCTATCCTCACTGAATGGTTAAGCGGAGTGCTGCGACTCTGGAGCAATCAATCACGTGAACTGGCCTCAGCGTTGGATTTGCGCTGGTTGGGGTTCAGCTATATTGCCTTTCGCTTGATCCACACACTGCGTGACCGTCAAAACGGGCGGCTCCCAGCCATGGCGCTGGACGAGTACTTCATTTATATGCTCTTCTTCCCGGCAATTAGCGCGGGACCGATCGACCGTAGTGAGCGTTTCATCAAGGATTTACGTCAGCCATTCATCCCAACCGCAGATGCGCTCGGCGGAGCCTCCAAACGGCTGGTGATTGGGCTGCTCAAAAAGTTTGTGGCGGCCGATCTGCTGGCTATGATCGCTCTTAATGCGACTAATGCCACTCAAGTCAACTCATCCGGCTGGGCCTGGGTGCTGGTGTATGCCTACACCTTTCAGATTTTCTTTGATTTCAGCGGCTACACGGATATTGCCATCGGCATGGGATTGTTGGTGGGCATTAAATTACCCGAAAACTTCAACGCCCCCTATCTAAAACCCAACCTGACCCAATTCTGGAATAACTGGCACATGACCCTCACACAGTGGTTCAGAGCTTATTTCTTCAATCCTTTCACCAGAGCGCTGCGATCCGCCAAAAAACCGGTACCTGTCTGGATGGTGATCTTGATCACACAGGTGGCCACCATGACCTTGATTGGAGTATGGCACGGCATCACGCTCAACTTTGTGCTGTGGGGTCTCTGGCACGGCCTGGGCATGTTCATTCAGAACCGCTGGTCTGACTGGACCAAACCGCTCTCGGTGCGCATTCAAGAGAAACCCGTATTGAACAAGGTCGTCACCATTTTTACCACTTTGTTAACCTTTCAATTCGTGGCGCTGGGTTGGGTGTGGTTTGCCCTGCCTTCAATGGATCTCTCTTTGCGGGTATTTAGCCGCCTGTTTGGAATGGGGGCTTAGATGATTACTCCCCGCTTCTTACGCAATGTTTTGATCAAAGGGCTGCTGCTCTTTGCTGTGTTCAACCTGGTCTGGGCGGCTTTCAACCCTTCGCTGGGTAAGCTCTCTTCATATAATATCCTTTTTAAGGGCCGTGACCGTCTGCCTTTCGGTGAGGATTCAGCGCGTGCTTACAACCTCAGTCTTTATGACCTGGACGCCATGTTTGCCTCTCTTAAATTGGATAGTAATCAAAAAGCAACTGATGAATTTCGGGTGTTTGTGATTGGTGATTCCTCCACCTGGGGCACCCTTTTACACCCGGATGAAACTTTGGCAGGAATGCTGGATGCCGCCAGTCTCAATACCGCCAATGGCAAGAGGGTTCGCGTCTACAACCTGGGCTATCCAACCCTTTCGCTGACCAAAGATTTGATGATCCTTGACAATGCCATGCAGTACCAACCCGACCTGATCCTCTGGCCGGTGACGCTCGAGAGCTTTCCGCGTGATCGGCAGCTTCAATCACCTATCGTCGCGAACAACACGCAGCGTGTAGCCAAATTAATTCAAGAATATGATCTCAATCTGATTGCGCCAATTGATACAACCTCTTTTTGGGATAAAACTATCCTTGGGCAGCGCCGTGCCTTAGCCGATTTGCTGCGATTGCAGTTTTATGGGGTGATGTGGTCCGCGACGGAAGTGGATCAAACTTATCCTGCTGACTATGAACGTGCAGCACGCGACCTCGAAGCGGATGATTCCTTCCATGATTGGCTGCCCTCCACGATCCCCGCGGACGGGCTGGCTTTTGATGTGATTCAAGCCGGGATGATGGCCGCCGGGGACGTACCAGTGGTGCTGATCAACGAACCCATGCTGATCAGTATGGGTGAGAACAGCGACATCCGCTACAATTTCTACTATCCGCGCTGGGCATATGACCAATACCGCCAGGCTTTCAGCGAGAATTGCACTGCCAACGCCTGGACCTGTCTCGACTTGTGGGATGCCATCCCCGAAGAGCACTTTACCAACAGCGCCATCCACCTTGATCCGCAGGGGGAGGGTATGCTGGTGGATGTAATCATTTCTACGGGTATCATTAATTCCAAATAAGTGACAATAAGCTAATGCCAAAGAAACATGTTTTCGATTCCCTTCTGATTGAAAAGGTCATTTTATCAATCACTAAGAGAATTCTCTTGATAACATTTGACTTATTTTAAAAAAATATCCATAATTAATTTCCAGATTTTAATTAAATCTTAATTAATTGATAACCAAAGGAGAGAAATAGTGAAAAAGAATACGCTGGTATTAATTGCTCTATTGTTTGTATTGGTTATGGTCTTTTCAGCCTGTTCAAAGCCTGCTGCCATCAAAATCGCCACCGATGCCACATTTGCACCGTTTGAATTCACCAATGATGCTGGCGACCTGGTTGGATTTGATGTTGACCTGATGAACGCAATCGCCGAAAAAGCAGGATTCAAATTTGAATGGGTTAACGTACCCTTCGATTCAGTATTAGCCGGACTTTCAGAATGCCAGTATGATGCAGCGATCGCCGCGATCAGCATCAGCGATGAACGGAAACAAGCCATGTTATTCTCAGCACCCTACCTGGATGCCGGGCTCGTCGTTGTGGTTAATGCAGAATCCACAGATATTGCCGGAATTGATGACTTAAAAGGAAAGGTCGTGGCTGCACAACTTGGTACAACTGGAGAAATGACCGCCAAGGAGATCGAAGGCGTTACTTACAAACCTTACGATTCTTATGAACTGGCTTTCCTTGAATTAGCCAACAAGGGTGTGGATGCCGTAATCGCTGACAATCCTCTGGCAATGGGTTATATTGCTGCCAACCCCGAAAAGATCAAGGCAGTGGGTGATATTTTAAATAATGAACAGTATGGTATCGCCATCTGTAAAAGTAACACAGATCTTCAAGCAAAAATAGATACTGCATTAAAAGAATTAATAGACTCCGGGTATGTGACCGAACTGGCTGGAAAATACATCAAGTAAGCGCCTGATATAAGGTCTGCGGGGGATTCTCCGCAGACCTTTTTTAATAATTCATTATTCCAAGGATTACACATGGATAAGGTAGAGGATAAAAGAAACAAAGTCTTTGGCGGCAAGTACTTTGACCGCTGGTGGATTATGGTTTTGGCGGTGGTTGGTCTTATCTTTCTTCTAATTTTTGCACAACCTGATCCCTACAAGCGTATTTTTCTCTTTGTCCGTGAAGGCATTTGGACGACTGTCTATATTACCTGTGTCTCTTTTTTGTTGGTAATGTTTTTTGGTTTATTTGTGGCTTTGGGAAGGTTATCCAAAGTTACCTTTATTCGAGGAATATCGACTGTTTATGTTGAAGTAATTCGTGGCATTCCCATGTTGGTACAGTTGATCTTTTGGTACTTTGCATTTCCCTCAGTCATGCAACAATTGGGACACGCGTTTAACATTCAATCCATGATTGATTACCGGGCAGATGCAGTTTCCATGGCTATTCTCGGTTTGACTGTTGGGTACAGCGCTTATATGAGTGAAGTCTACCGGGCCGGCATTCAAAGTATATCCAAAGGTCAGATGGAAGCGGCTCGCAGTTTGGGGATGACCTATATCCAGGCCATGCGATATGTCATTTTACCGCAAGCCATCAGGGTCATTCTTCCTCCTGTGGGGAATGAATTTATCACTTTGCTCAAAGATTCCTCCCTGGTTTCTGTTGTTGCTGTAGCGGATATGACCCGACGCGGACGGGAATTTATGGCGGCCAACTTTATTCCCATCCAAACCTGGATTATGGTCGCGCTGCTTTATTTAGTGTTGACGCTGCTGGCAGCCAGGGTGGTCACCTGGTTGGAACGTAAATTGAAGATGGAGAAATCATCATGAGGCCAATCATCCATATTAAAGATGTACACAAACATTTTGGCGCCGTGCATGCCCTAAAAGGGGTCAGCCTGGATATAAGCCGTGGGGAAGTGGTGGTGATCATTGGTCCATCCGGCTCAGGAAAATCCACCTTGCTGCGTTGCATCAATCGACTAGAAGAGTTTAACGCTGGCCAGATTGTAGTGGATGAAATTCCGCTCGACAGCGCCGAGAACATCAACACGGTGCGCACGGAAGTGGGTATGGTATTTCAACAATTCAATCTGTTTCCACATTTATCAGTGGTAAACAACATTACCCTGGCCCAGAAGATTGTCCGAAAACGCAATAATTCTGAAGCTGAGAAGGTAGCCCGCGAGTTACTGGTTAAGGTGGGCATCCCCGAGAAGGCAGATTATTTTCCAGGTCAATTATCTGGCGGCCAGCAGCAGCGCGTAGCTATCGCAAGAGCACTGGCAATGAACCCAAAGATCATGCTGTTTGATGAACCCACTTCCGCCCTGGACCCCGAAATGATCCAGGAAGTTTTGGATGTCATGATGAATTTGGCAAAAGAGGGCATGACCATGGTTGTTGTTTCACACGAAATTGGTTTTGCCAAGGCTGCCGCGGATCGCGTCATCCTCATGGACGGTGGGTTGATCATTGAAGAAGCCCCGCCCGATATCCTTTTCTCGCAGCCCAAAGAAGAACGCACCAAGACCTTCTTAAGCAAAGTATTATAAATTTCTCAAAAAACCAGCTTTCTTTGAACCTGTACCCTGAAATTGTTTTATTTTCAATTTCAAGGTACAGTGTTTTTGCGAGAAGCTCCCGACAAGCTCAGTAATTCCATTTGCTGGAAAAGCATTGGTTCATCAAAGTATCAATTTTTTTGTGTACCAAAAAAGAATCTGGGGAAACAAATTGAATCCAAATTATGTATACTATTTCAATAAACGATTCTCTAACCAGTAGTTAGTGTTATCAATAGCGTTCGTTTGAAATTGTAAGCATACTAAAAAATTGATTTCATAATTCGAGGCTTTGAGTTTTTGCATTATGAAAATCATCAGGAGGTTCTCGCGGAAGTTGACTGAATTTGCACCTTGGACATGAAACCCAACTATATTAAATAAAGGAGTTGCCCAATGCTACATGAACCAGCCACACCCGCAGCAAAAGATCCTTCCGGCCCCTACAAGATTAAATTAGGGGTGCGCATGTTTATCGTGTACATGCTTTTCTATGCAATTTTTGTTGCCATTAACTTGATTTTCCCAAAATCCATGGGAATTATCGTTTTCGCAGGGTTAAACCTGGTGACCGTTTACGGTTTCGCCCTCATCATCGTCGCTCTCCTTGAAGCCTTAATCTATGATTTCTTATGTCGAAAAAAAGAGGCTTTCTACAAGAAACAAGAAGAATCCACAGGAAAGGCGTAACCCATGGCGATCACGATTTTTCTTGTTTTTGTGTTTTTTGTAATTGGTCTTTCTTTATTTTTAGGTAACAAAACTAAAACTTCCAAGGCTTATTATGCTGCTGGTGGAAATATTCACTGGGGAGTGAATGGAATTGCTTTCGCCGGCGATTATTTATCCGCTGCCTCCTTCCTCGGTATCTGCGGTATGATTGCAACCCTGGGTTTTGACGGGTTCCTCTATTCCATTGGGTATCTGGCTGGCTGGATTGTGGCACTGTTTGTAGTGGCTGAGCCACTCAAACGCCTTGGCAAATATACCTTTACCGATGCTGTGGATGCCAACTACAATTCCCGCGGTATCAAACTTACTGCAGCTATCAGCACCTTGGTTGTCTCGATTTGTTATCTCATCCCTCAAATGGTAGGTGCGGGCGTATTGGTGCAGCCGTTGTTGGGTTTGCCTCACGCCTGGGGAGTGATTATGGTTGGGGCGATTGTGATTACCATCGTCGCCACGGCCGGCATGGCTTCTACAACTTATGTGCAATTCATTAAAGGCACCCTGTTAATTATTTTCTCAACCATTCTTGTGGGGGCTGTGATCGTCAGGGGTTTATCCACACAACCCGACCAAGGCGGAACATTAGAATATTATCGCTACACTGATCTTGCTGCACAAGTTAGCGGAGATCAAATAATCGTTGATGATCCTAAATATACTGTTCTAGATCAGCAAGAGATCAAGGGCGGTTATAAATTTATTAATCTCTCTTCTGAAGGTTTGGAAACATGGTGGTACGTCTCAGAAACAGAATCAGGTATCGTTCTTCACGAAACTCAATCAACAGTCATTAAAGCGGACGGAAAATGGATCAACGGTTCCATTGAATCTGATACCAACAAGCTGAGGTTGGTTGGAAACCTGGAGAGAATCGACGGAGAAGGAAATGTGGAAACTGGAAAACTTAATGTGTTCAGTTTTCTGGCCAAGGTAAGTGATAAAGATACAGTTTTTAGAACATGGAAAACCGCAAATTTTGTTGATAGTGCAAATCAAAAAGTAACGGTCTACTATCCCAAGCTTGTTACCGGTGACCAGTTCATGCGGCCTGGCCTTAAGTTTAAAGTTGAGGGAACCCCCCTTGAAAAACTCGACTTCCTTTCTTTGATGCTCGCACTTTTCCTTGGAACAGCAGCCTTGCCGCATATTCTTATACGCTACTATACGGTGCCAAATCCTGCCAGTGCCAGAAAATCGACCATTATTGCAATTGCAGCCATTGGATTTTTCTATATCCTTACCTTGTTTATGGGTCTTGGTGCAGCAATAAACGGAAGTATCAATCCTGCAGACAGTAATATGTCGGCTCCTTTGCTGGCCAGGTCATTCAGTGAAATCTTGTTTGCG
>PNNU01000191.1 GCA_013824385.1 Anaerolinea sp. | reverse complement strand
CCCCGCAGCGGTAAATTGGTCATCGTTGAAAGCCCTGCAAAAGCCAAAACGGTCGGAAGGTTCCTTGGTAAAGGGTATGTTGTGCGTGCTTCTGTTGGCCATGTACGTGATTTGCTGCGTTCAGAATTATCCGTGGATGTAGAAAATGGGTTTATACCAAAATATCGCGTGCCCAATGAAAAGCGGGCAGTAGTAAAAGAGTTAAAAGCACTTGCCAAAGATGCGGAACAAATCTACCTGGCCACTGACCCTGATCGAGAAGGTGAAGCGATTGCCTGGCATTTGATGGAAGCTGCAGAAATTGATCCCCAGCTTACCCAACGCGTAGTTTTCCACGAAATAACCGAAAGTGCGATCAATGAAGCATTTGCCCATCCACGTGATATATATATGGATTTGGTCGATGCGCAACAGGCTCGGCGTATTTTGGATCGACTGGTAGGTTATTCCATCAGTCCGTTGTTGTGGGAAAAGGTACGCAGCCGACTTTCGGCAGGACGTGTGCAATCCGTGGCGCTACGACTGGTGGTTGAACGCGAACGTGAAATTGAAGCATTTGTGGCAACTGAATACTGGTCCATTCAGGCAGAGATCACCCCCGAAAGTAAGAAATCGGCATATATCACCAAGTTGGCAAGAATTGATGATATTGAACCGGATCTCTCCAACAAGCAGAAAACCGAAAGCTACCTGGCTGACATCGAGGCTGCTCCGTTTTCAATCACCAAGATTAAGAAAAGCGAACGCCGCCGCAAACCGGCAGCCCCTTTTATCACCAGTACGCTGCAGCAAGAGGCTTCGAGGCGGTTGGGTTACACTGCCCGCCGTACGATGATCATTGCCCAGCAGCTTTATGAAGGTCTCGATCTTGGAGAAGGCGGCGCAACCGGTTTAATCACTTACATGCGTACAGACTCCACCAATATCGCGGATGTAGCCCAAAAAGAAGCACGTAATTTTATTCAGAAAACATATGGCAAAGATTATCTGCCTAAGACTCCGCCGCAATACAAAACCAGGGCACAATCTGCTCAAGAAGCGCATGAAGCAATTAGACCGACATCTGTTTTAAGGCAGCCTGAAACGATCAAGTCTTATTTGGCGCCTGAACAATTCAAGCTATATCAATTGATCTGGCAGCGTTTTGTATCATCCCAAATGGAATCTGCAATTTATGATACGCTGTCGGTTGATGTGTTGGCTGATGGCCAGGATCATAAGTATCTATTTAGGGCATCCGGTTCAACGATCAAATTCCCCGGTTTTCTTGTGGTTTACGAAGAAACTGCGGATGAGGATGCGAAATCAGAAGAAGGCGAGAATATACGCATTCCGGCCGGGCTTGAAGAAGGCCAGAAACAAAAACTGATCCGTTTAATCCCTGAGCAGCATTTTACCCAACCGCCTCCACGCTTCACAGAGGCGACCCTGGTGCAAATCCTTGAAGAAAACGGCATCGGAAGGCCTTCCACCTACGCTCCCATTCTATCCACCATTCAACAACGCGGATATGTGGTGCGCGAAGCAAAGCGTTTATCCCCAACTGAAACCGGGTTTTTGGTTAATGATCTTGTGGTGGAGCACTTCCCGGAGATCGTGGATTTAGGCTTTACTGCTGGTATGGAAGAAGACCTGGATCAGGTAGCCGCTGGTAAAGAAGGCTGGCAAAAAGTAATCGGCGAATTCTATGCCGAGTTTGGCCCACAGGTTAAAAAAGCACAGGCTGAGATGCCTGTTACCAAATCTGAACCCGAAAAAGTTGGAAGAGAATGTCCGAAGTGCGGTCATGACCTGGTACTCAGATGGGGAAGGTTTGGCAAATTTATTAGCTGCTCCAATTTTCCTACTTGCAGATTCACAGAAGCAATTCTTGAGAAAATCGGAGTAACCTGTCCGAAAGATGGCGGCGACCTGGTAATGCGAAAAACCCGCAAGGGGCGCGTCTTCTATGGTTGTGCCAACTATCCTGAATGCGATTTTACCAATTGGAAACGCCCGGTTGCGACGCCGTGCCCGAGCTGCGGCGGTTTATTGGTATTTTCCAATAAAAAAGAAGTTCAATGTACAAATTGTTCAGAGAGTTTTCTGTTGGAGCAAGTTGGTGTCACTGCCCAGGAATAGGCACGAAAATTGCATCGTTAACGTTGAATAATTGTAAGTAACGTCAGATATTCAACATATAATGCAATTTTCACGTGACAGGGCATGCATCCCTGCAGGAGTACTCATATGGACAAGATTAAAACGCTTCTCGCTCGCCCCCTGATTACAGGACTCATTGGTTTGGTCGTAGGTTTGATCATCGGCTTGCCATTACTGGGCTGGTGGCTAGTTCCCGTCAAATGGAAAGATGTCGATGCCAGCTATCTCAGGGCTGACCTGAAGGCTCAATATCTTTGTATGGTGGTTGATTCCTACAAAGTTAATCGAGATCCGTTACTGGCTGCAGCACGAATTGACAGCCTGGGAATGAACCTGCAAACATCACCCTTTATGCTGGATACCCTGCAAACTGGTGGATGCAATTATCAACCAGGCGACCAGGATATTCTTGATCTAAAATCAGCTCTCCTTTCGGGGGTAACTGTTACGCAATCACCAGTCACCACTGGTGAAGTGCCTGTCGCTTTGCCAACCACAGCCATAGCCACATCCAATACAAAACCAGCGACCAAGACCTCAATCCTCTTGCTTTCGTTATTATGTGGACTCTTTGTGCTTGTCGGCGGAGCACTAGCTTATATCTTCCTAATTCGCAATCGGAAAAAAGGCAAAGTGGATGTCGGTACCGAAATGGAAGAAGATTACATGGAAGATGAGCCTTCTTCATACGCCAATCAAACCATGCCTTCGAAGACTGTACCTGCATCAGGAGTACAATCTGGCGGCGGACCTGCGGCTCACTTTATGACCACTTATGTTATTGGGGATGATCTATATGATGATTCCTTCAGTATTGACGCTCAAACCGGTGAATTTCTGGGTGAGTGCGGGGTGGGCATTTCAGACACTATCGGTGTTGGCGACCCCAAGAAGGTTACTGCTTTCGAGGTATGGCTTTTTGACAAGAACGACATTCAGACAGTCACCAAAGTTTTAATGAGTTCCCATGCCATGAATGATCCTGCCATTCGCCAGCGTCTGGCATCCAAGGGCGAACCCCTGCAGATTGAAGCTGGTCAACAAATCCTTTTGGAAACCGCCACATTACAATTGGAAGCCCGTGTCATCGAATTAGTCTATGGACAGGGTGCTTTACCCCAAGGCAGCTTCTTTGAACGCCTGACCCTTGAAATTGCAGTTTGGCCGAAGTAGAAAAACTAAGAAAAATCCCCTCGCAAGAGGGGATTCTTTTTATTGAATTTCTAGAATCTTGAAGTTGATCGCACCAGCCGGTGTATTTGCTGTAACCGTTTCACCAACTTTGTGGTTAAGAAGCGATTCGCCAATTGGAGAGCTATATGAAATTCTTCCTTTGGCGGGGTCTGCTTCTTGAGGGCCTACTAGTAAATAGGTTTCTTTGTCTTCGCCGGTTTCTTGAATAGTGACCTTGGAACCGATTTGGACAGTATCTTTGGGAGCATCGTTTTCTTGAATGATGACCACATTGCCAAGAATTTGGATCAATTCTTGAATGCGCCCTTCAAGGAATCCCTGATCTTCTTTGGCTTGTTTGTAATCGGCGTTTTCTGACAGGTCCCCCATTTGAATGGCTGAGCGAAGGCGTTTAGATAATTCGAACCGAGTAGGTCCGGATAATTCTTCCAATTCCGCCTTGAGTTTCGTTCGGCCATCTTCGGTCAGGTAATATACTTTATTCATTAATTCTCCAATTCTATTTTCTAAAAATAATTCTAATGCGCCTTAAGGTAACAGGGAAGGGTCAAAAAGTTTGGCATATTCATCCACTGCGAAACGGTCGGTCATGCCGGCCAAATAATCACAAATTGTACGTTCTTTGCCTTTTTCTTCAATCAGATTTTGGAATTGCATGGGCAGCATGGTGGGTTCGGTGGCATAAGCATTGAACAATTCAGAAAGTATCCTTTCTGCTTTTTTGTGCATGCGCACCACGCGATATTGATGATACATGTTTTTAAAAAGAAAGTCCTTTAAAATGCGATTGAGTTTTTTCATTTCGTCATCAAAGCCAACCACATTATATTCCAGTGACTGAAGTTCAGTTGCGGTTTTTACTCCGCTGGTTTCAATGTTTTTAGCAGAAGTATTGATCATGCTTGTCACTTGCATACCCGTTAAATCGCGGATGATCATGTGCCGAGTAAGGTCATCCAAACCACATGTGCCATTTATATGTTTGGCAGAGGCCATTTCCCATAGTTCAATACCTTTGAGCATATCAGGGGTGATGATGCCTGACCGTAAACCGTCATCCAGGTCGTGAGAGGTATAGGCGAGTTCATCTGCAACGTTGGTGATTTGTGCTTCAAGATGCCCACGCAGAGATGGGTTATATTCCAATGCGTCGGTTTTGTCATATTCCGTTTCGTGCTTGACCATGCCCTCAAGGACTTCCCATGACAGGTTTAAACCAGGAAAATCAGGGTAGCGGCGTTCTATCTCGGTGACGATGCGATAAGAATGATGGTTATGGTTGAATCCACCGTAATCTTGCATGAGTTTGTTTAGGGTGGTTTCACCGGAATGTCCAAAAGGGGGATGACCCATGTCATGAGCCATGCAGATGACTTCTACAAGGTCTTCACTTGCCCCTAATGCTCTGGCGATAGTGCGTCCAATTTGGGTGACTTCAAGGGTGTGTGTTAACCGCGTGCGATAATAATCCCCTTCATAATTGATAAAAACCTGGGTCTTATACTCAAGCCGCCGAAAAGCGGTAGTGTGGAGTACACGATCACGATCCCGCTGGAAACAAGTACGATAATCAGGTTCAGATTCAGGGTACTTTCTGCCCCTGGAATTTCTGGAATGGATTGCATAAGGTGCGAGAAACTTTTCTTCGATGGACTCCTGATATTCACGATTGTATATCATGATTCATCCTTTCAGGTTTCTGATTAAAGTGCCTAAACGCGTCCCCGTCAAGGCAGCATAAATATTTTCTGGTGATTGACCCGAAAATATTTGTACCTCAAGTGTGGGGAGTTTGTTGATTAAGGAAAGCATGGACTGGACTTTCGAGAACATGCCTCCGGTTACATCCGGGCTGTCAGAACCCTTGATATCAGAATACAATGCAGCGAAGTCAGCGGGATGGATTTCTTGAATTAATTGTGTATTATGCGGAAAATCTTTCCAGACACCTTCTTCAAGGCCGGCCAGCAAAATCTTCTCAGGGATAAATTGTTGTGCTAAAAAGGCAAAAAGTTCTTCGGTTGAGAAAATGGTGCCACCTAGATGGCTGTCAAGGATTACATCGCCGTAGATTACGGGAACCAGTTGGCGATTGAGGCAGTCAGAGATAATCGAAGTATCCCAGCTCATTATCTGGCGATTATTAGATTGAATGCCTGAAAAAGGTGAGAAGGAAACGGCGTTTATTCCAGCATCAACCAACCGTTCCATCACTATTTGATTCAGTTCACGGGCACGTAAAGCCACTTCTGCAAAACCATTCCATCCTTCTTCGGAGGAGACTCCATCGCGTGTGCTATATTTTTTAGCGGCGTGGTGCCCAAATGATCCGGAGCCGTGTCCGATTAGCAAACTGAGCGACGGGTCTTGATTCAAAGCCTTTTGAATGGCATGTGCAATGGCATCAAGTCGTTCAATATCAGGCGAGTTTGTTTGGTCTTTATCTGTGATGACGGATCCGCCGAGTTTTATGAAAACTAACCTGGTCATGCTGTTGTTCCTTTTGAGGGCAAGTGGGTGATTATTGTGTTTACAGCACCTTTTAATTTTAATACGGCAGCAATTGAATTTGCTTGATCTGATTCTACCAGTGCAATCATATTGCCACCCTGGCCGCCGCCTGATAACTTGGCGCCCAGTGCACCGTGGGTCATGGCCCAATCCACAAGTATATCCAGTTTGTCACACGAAACACCCATTTCGCGCAGCAGAAGGTGATTTTGAGTGAGCAGTTTTCCAACGGATAAAAGATCACCATCCAAGAAAGAATTTTTTACTGATAGTGTGATCTCACCGATTTTGTCGAAGATAAATTGGTATTTATTTGGGTTATCAAGAAAACCCTGCTTAACTTCCAAAACTACTTTTGAAGTTGAACTTTTTATTCCTGAATCAGCAATGATCAAGGTAACGGGTTTGCCAGGATGGAGAAATTCATATGGCTGATCTTTGATGAAAAATAGTGTTTTAGCATAGGTAATGACAGTGTTATCGATTCCGGAGGGAGTGCCGTGATGAATCTTTTCTATTTCAAAGGCACTCTGATTGACCTCGTTATCGGTAAAGGAATGGCCTAGGAAAGTGGAAAGTGCGCGGATCAATGCCACAGAAGTAGAGGCGCTAGATCCAAGACCGGCCGCTGTTGGTAATGTGGATTGAATACGAATTTCACAAACTGGCAGATGATCAAGATCGAGCTTCTTCAACACCAGGTTGATTGCCACTCGGATGGGATGGTTTTCTACCAGGCAGGGTAAATGACATTTTAAACCAATGTTGGGAGCGATAATGATGGTTTCATCATGCGGTGCGGTGGGCAGCGCAAGAATTGAACACTTGGTTGATCCTTCAAATACAGGAATGGCGATGGCGGGTTTTTGATAAACCACCGCATGTTCACCGCATAAGATGACCTTGCCGGGAGCTGAGCAAGAAATTGCTG
>PNNU01000190.1 GCA_013824385.1 Anaerolinea sp. | reverse complement strand
GGTTTACGGCCAATAACCGCCGTCGGACCCTTTACTTATTTTGAACGATTAAGGAGTTTAAAGTGATCGATCTTAAACAATACGAAATTTGGTTTGTCACCGGCAGTCAGCATTTGTACGGACCGGAGACACTGCTCCAAGTGGCCGAACATTCAAAAGAAATAGCAAGGGCTTTGGATGCCAGTAGTGAGATTCCGGTAAAAGTGGTTTTCAAGCCGGTGGTGAAGACCTCAGATGAGATTCTCGCCTTATGTCTTGAAGCCAATAATTCACAACAGTGTATTGGATTGATCACCTGGATGCATACATTTTCCCCGGCGCGTATGTGGATTGCAGGTTTGACCCATTTGAAAAAACCATTGGTCCATTTGCATACTCAGTACAACAGTGAAATCCCCTGGGCTGAGATGGATATGGATTTCATGAACCTCAATCAAGCCGCCCACGGAGACCGCGAATATGGTTTCATCGGCAGCCGACTGCGTTTGGATCGTAAAGTGGTGGTTGGACATTGGAAAGACCCTGAAGTGCAAGCCAGCCTGGGGGTTTGGGCGCGTGTGGCGGCGGGTTGGGCTGATTGGCAAGGCGCCAAGCTCGCCCGTTTCGGCGACAACATGCGCAACGTGGCTGTCACCGAAGGGGATAAAGTCGAAGCCCAGATAAAATTTGGTTATGCAGTTCATGCATACGGTGTGGGTGAATTGGTCAAGTATGTGAATGAATCCAGCGATGCCGAGATTGCCAAACTGGTGCAAACTTATCAGGATGAATACGAAGTAGCTCCGGCATTAATGCCTGGCGGCAAAGCACACCAATCCTTGATCGAATCCGCACGTATCGAAATTGGAATGCGCGCTTTCCTCAAAGCAGGCGATTTCAAAGCGTTCACCACCAATTTTGAAGATTTATACGGTTTGACTCAGTTGCCCGGTCTGGCTGTGCAGCGTTTGATGCGCGACGGATACGGCTTTGGCGCCGAAGGTGATTGGAAAACTTCAGCCCTGGTGCGCGCCATGAAAGTAATGGGCGCTGGGCTGCCAAAGGGTATGAGCTTCATGGAAGATTACACCTATCACTTCCATCCCTCCGGAGACAAAATTCTGGGCGCTCACATGCTCGAGGTGGACGAATCCATTGCTTCATCCAAACCAAAAATCGATGTGCTGCCCCTTTCCATTGGCGGCAAAGCGGACCCCGTGCGCGCGATCTTTGATTCCAAGACCGGCCCCGCAGTGGCTGCTTCAATTATGGATATGGGCGACCGCTTTAGAATGGTGGTCAATGTGGTGGATGTTGTGCCCACCGAACATCCATTGCCAAAACTGCCTGTGGCTCGTGCGTTATGGATTCCTCGTCCGAATCTCAAGGTGGCTGCTGCTGCCTGGATCTACGCGGGCGGTGCTCACCATACCAGCTTCAGCCTGGATTTGACTGCTGAACATATGCAGGATTTTGCCGAGATTGCCGGAATTGAACTCTTGATGATAGATGAAAACACCAAATTGACCGAATTCAAGAAAGAGATCCACTGGAACGAAGCTTATTACCACATGCGCGGCAATCACTAAGATTAATTAACCAACATCCGTTCCCTTTTGGGACATTTCTCTCCTTTTACGTGTTGAATTCCGGCTGAGCGGCAGTCGGAATTCAACTTTAACGGAAGAGTGTATTTTAAAAAAATGTGAATTTCTCCGTAGTAAACTGTAAGGAAGATACATTTATTTATCGACAGTTAGTGGAGTGTGTTCCATTATTGTGATTAAGTTATCCATTATTATCTTTGATTAGTTTCAAGCTAAATTCTTTCTGGTTTTTTCCTTCGAAAACAGTGACTTTCCCTTGAATATCCACATTAGCCCCACGCTCAATTTCTATATCACCACGGACTTCAACATTTGCATTTTTTCCGAAAACAACATTGGCTCCATTGTTGATGTACAAAGTGGGTTCATTTCTTGTCAAGCGAAATAAACTACCGCAATAAACACAGCGAACCTGCTTCAAATTTATGTCTTCGAAATCTGTTGAACCGCATTGAGTACATTCATAAGGTTTCAGCATATTTCACCTGTTGTGAGAAAAATCAATCCTTCATTATTTTAGATTTTCGGTCAATCAAATTTCCAATAATAGATGATGCGCGGACCCTTGCTCACACGCTCACCAGTTCTGGCGATTTTGATCACTTTTTCTGGCTTTAGGTTGAAGGTCCAATCGGCGATCAGTTCTTCATCAATGTGATGATGCTCGGGGTAGTTGGCGTTATCTTTGGGGCAATCCCACCATAGGGGAAGACTCAAGATGGCTGCCTTTGAAATGCGCATGGCTTCACGAAAAGCCCGACTTTGCTTGTTGCTCAAATGCTCCCATACTTGCAGGGCGATGAACAGGTCATAGCTTTTATCAGCGATTGGCCAATTCTTTTCTGTGGCGTCGTTATAATAAATGTGACCTACCTCGTTGAGCGGCCTTCCCCAATTATCATCTTCAGGGTTGACCATGATATCGCAATTTTTTACGATGGTGTGCGAACCGGGTCCGAGTTCAAGGACGGATGAAGGGTTTTGCTGTTGAACAATATTGATGACTTCTTTATAATATTCCCAGCGGCCGGCATAGTATTCGCCTTTTTCGCCCAACAAAAGATTGTTAAAATCTTCGAAACTCATTGTTTCCATGATGAACCTACTGTGTAATGCTGAATTATGTTGAACAAATTAGTTTGTGTTTTCACTTTTGAAAAAAAATTTTAAAAGTTCAATTGCCAATCAGATAATGCACCGTCCACTGAACTTTGCGAAAGACGTTTACCTTCGAAAACAGGTTAAACCAACCCAATTTTTTCTCTTTATCATCAAAATAAGTCCACTCATCCAGAAACTTGTAATTTGGGTCCCAATCTTCGAAATACCTGCTGTCAGAGATGCCAAAGGAAAAAACCGCACCCTTTTCCATTCCTAATTGGTGTTTGAATTTAAATTGCATGTACTTGCTGTTCATCTTGTCGACCCAATAACGGTTGGAGACCTCGCAAACCAGTTCATATTGTCCGAACCTGGTTTTAACCATGGCAAGCAGGTCTTTGACCTCGGATTCCTTGAGGTACATGAAAACACCTTCGGCCAGAATTAAGTACGGTCCGGCGGTTTTCACTTGAGTCATCCATTCTGCGTCGAGGATTGAACCGGCGATAAAGTGCCGGTGTTCGCTTTCAACCATGAAACGCCGGCGCAGTTCAATCACGGATTCAAAGTCAATGTCAAACCAATTTACTTTGCCATTATCAATGCGGTCGAAGCGTGTATCCAGGCCGCAGCCGAAGTTGATTACGGTACCCTCTGGATGCTTCTCCAGAAATTCAAACACATAACGGTCAAAGCGGCGGCTGCGAAGCGCCATGCTTACCGCCAACATGGGATTATAGGCATCTCTGACGATCTTTTGATGGATGGGATTGGTTGACCCTGCCAGTTCCTTTTTGAAGATGTTGATGATCTCAACGGCTTTTGGGTCCTGAATAATCGGGTTTTTACTCAGGGTCTCTCTGGCTCGCGCATAGAGCGTGATCAACATGGTGCCTGAAACATCGGTTAATGATTGAAAGGATTCATCCATTTTGCCCTCGTATTATTGATTTTCAAAATTAGAATTTCACGCGAAGGAAAATTCCAACAACCGGTAATTTGCTACAAATCCAGCTTTTTCCAAAGTTCGTCTTGATCCGATATTTTCCGAGGCACAGCCTGCGGTTGGCCGCCAACCTTTTTTTATGCAATAGTCAGCTAAATAACCAATAATCAATTGCCCCATACCTTGACCGCGAAATTCTTTTTCGACCAGCATGCCAATGTCAAAATCAGATCTGCCTTCAATAACTCTTGAATAGATGCCAAACCCGATGATGGTGTGTTCTTTTTCAAATATCAATAGTTGCTTTTTATTTATATATTCAATGACTTCATAGTCATGGTCAAAGACTTCTTCATTGACCTCGATAATATGTCTTTCATCTTCAATCTTGGCAGGTCTTACCCTGATATCTGATAATTTAGCCGCATCATATGAAAGATGGTACTCTCTAAAGAGAATTCCTAATACGCTGGTTTTATTTTGCATGCCTGCGCAACATGAAAGTAGCATGTGATCAAAAGATTTACACAGGGCTTTGTGAATTGAAAAATCTCGAATGATGCTTTTGAAAATCGGCTCTGCCAAATCAACATTTTTCGGAATAATGAAATATTCCAACAGGGTTAACTCTTCTCCGACAAGAAAATAGCCAATCCTTTCTTCATTGAGCAAGACCGCATAAATATTCGCAGTGCGGACCATGAGTTCAAGGTACTGCTCTTGAGGTTCAATCAGTCCATCAAGGTATTGGTTCCTCAGATCTGAGATATCTTCAAGTCTGCCACATTTCTCAAAATGGTATCGTTTCTGATCTTCATTCATTATTTCCAAACCTTAGTTCTTATTTAGCAAAGTACAGAACCAATCATGTTCTGTATTTATTTTAGTATTGATGATTTCTACTTAAGCAACAGATTTTAATATTGTAACATCCTGAGATTTGGGTCCATGGGTGGATAAAGAAACTGCCAACTCTGATGTTTGCTCAATCTCTCTCAAAACTTCAGATTCTTTTGCTTTAAAAAATTCATAATCAGGTTTGGCTGTCATTAATTGGAGTGACACGATTTCTTTTTGATCGCGAGAAAGAGAAGGGTAGGTTGGAAGCCTGGTTTCCAAATCGGGTTCTGATGAATAGCGCCTGCAAATTTTCCAGCATTCCAGGTTTCGTAAAATATCCAAATGCGTAATGGCCAGCACATCAACACTCTTGACCGTTCTCAATGCGTAATCAAACAAAACCTGATCAAACCAGCCGTAGCGGACGCTTCCTTGCCACGGATTCGTTTGATTATGCTCTTTGATGATGCCATCCAATTCAGTTGATTCTGTGGGCAGCGGACCCGGTCCGTGGCGCACCGAATAACAGCGTGATACCCCGACCTTGATATTCTCACAGGATGGAGCGTATTCTTGAATAAGGGCAATCGCGTTATCTGGATTGCAGTTTGACCAACTGTTATAAGGGTAAAACCCGGCATTGGCATCCAACAGGACCCCTTGCGCACCCTCAAAAACCATTGCCTTACAGCTTTTTGACCACTTTGAAAGGATATTTGAATCATCAATGAGATCAAGCTCAACCACCCTATGGATGGATTTCATCCAACGTAAAGCCAGGTCATCTTGTTGAAAAATTTGCCATTCAGACTGTGTAGGTGCGGAAGATAGACTATTGCCGAATGATTCTGTTAATTCCTTTTGTTTCCGATCTCTGAGGGATGCCATTTTTTGCAGCAACAAGTTTGGCTTTGCCAGGTCGCCTGCGCGGATGCAATCTTCGTAACCGGCCAGATCGTCTTCAACCGTCTCACCAACACCGACACCGCAAGAGCCATGTCTTCCATTTTGACGAGCTAATTCTTTGATTCGGTTGGCAGCCTGATGGTAGGGTGTAATGATCAAAGCTTGATCGTCTATTTTGATTCTTGAAAAAATATCACTGATTCCTTTTTTGACCAATACATCCCCTTCGACCAATAAGGCGCCCGGGTGAACTACCATGTGTTTGGAGAGGTAAGTTTTTACTCCTGCAACAAAGCTTCCCGAACCAAATTGTGAAAAGGCGTGGTGGACGCCCTCAGGTGTAATCACATTATGGCCGGCTTGTGCGCCGCCGTTATAACGCACAACGACACCGGCTTGGGTCTGACGGACGAGGAAGTCCGTGATCAAACCTTTACCGGCGTCGCCGAATCCAAGATCAATAACGATATAAGCGCGCAATTAGGTTTTCTATCGAAGGTTCAGCACTACTTCAGCATAAGGGGTCAATGAGGCTACCACTTTTGGTTTTCGATCCTTGGTCAGGCCGGCATCCGTGAGAAAATTAACCACTTCGTCCATATTTTTGGCGCGGCCTTCACTCAAAAGCACTGCGCCCGCGGCAACATAACAGACATCTTCCGGCAGTTCCATTATCAAAACATTATCGCCCAAGAGGTCACGCCAGCGTCGTTCGCAGCGGTAAGCCCTTGAATAATCCGGGATAATGAAAAAGGGATTGTAAGATTTTTGCAATTCAGCAACAATCTCTTCAATTTTTAAATCATCATCCAAACGGTCGCCAATTACTGACTCAATCACATTTTTTGGCAGAATGTCATATGGATTTTCATCCCCGGTCATAAACAGGTATCCGCGTTTTTTGCGTTTAACCATGCAATCCATCTCTGTATGTGCGGCAAGAAAATACATGCCTAATTCATAAGATTCTTCACCACTGCCTCCTCCGCCGCCTTCGATGTATGACCATGTTAGCCACTGGTCCATCAATTCAGCAGTGGATTCAAATTGCCCTACCTGTAAGGGCGACGAATCGCTGAATGCATCTCCAACCGCCATAAACATTAATTGTGGGTCAGGGATTTCACATCCCATCAACACTTTCATGAAAACCGGAAGCTGTTTTGTGGCCAGCAATTTGGGAATATCCCCCATCGAACCCGTAACATCCAGCGCAAAGACGATACTGAGAGATTGGGGATGATCTGCGCCATCTCTGCTTTCTCTGAGTTTTACGCCGTGTGGGTTCATGAGAGGGTGGCATTGAGATTGTTTGAAAACCTGTTGGGCAGGAATGTTGGTTCTACCTTTTAAAAGTGCATCATGTGCTGCTTGACTATAGTTTCCGTATCCCATCGTCTC
>PNNU01000189.1 GCA_013824385.1 Anaerolinea sp. | reverse complement strand
ACTATCGTGAAACCAAGGACCAATATTTTTAAAAATTAGTTATCTTGCATGGTTCCGTTTTTACAATAAACAATCCCATTCACAAGAATGGGATTGTTCGATAAAAATGCTCGAGAATTTCAGGCGCGCCAGAATCCCCGTCTGACTGGACGAACATCTTCCGCGGTCACAAAAGCTTGGGGATCAGATTCAAGCACGATGGTTTCAACTTGATTCACGTCTTTTCTGAGTACACTTACATGCAGCTCAAAGACGGTGCCGTTCATTCCCCTGCCGGAAATTTCAGTGACAGCATAACCGCTGGCGCGTAATCGTTCAGCAATAAAGGTACCTCGGTTGGAGCTTATGATATTGACCAGTACATGACCAATGGCCAGTCGGTTTTCAATTAACATGCCGATCAGGTTACCGGTTGCAAAACCAGTGGCATAACCAATAATATTCAATATATTACTCAGTTGTGAGAGAACTGAACTGATGGCCACAACAAAGATAAGTGACTGAAAAAGACCAAGGATCCAGACGAGTAGTTTTTTTCCACGCACCACAAATAGCACGCGGATGGTATCCAGGGTCATATCCCCGACACGCAATACAAAAATTAATAAAGCAAATAACCAGGCATGTGGATCACTTAAGTATTCCATCTGACCTCAAATTTTACTGATCTCGCTTTTTGCCTTCAATGGAAGGTAAATAGTAATCAGTAACATATTCTTTTAGCATACGCCTAAGACTGAATTGTGGTGTGAGTGTGCGCATGTTTTCTTTTACCATCTTCAGCCATTCAGCGGGAAGGTTCCCTGCATCGCGTTCGTAGAACAGCGGGATGATCTGGTTTTCAAGTGTTTCATAAATACTCTGAGCATCCGCGGCATCTTGTTCTTCCGGATTGGCATACTCAGTATCTGAACCAATGGACCAACCATTGCGATTGTTGTAACCTTCACGCCACCAGCCATCCAGGATGGAGAAGTTGAGCCCACCATTGAGTGCGGCTTTCATACCAGAGGTGCCTGATGCTTCGTTTGGTCTGCGCGGAGTATTCATCCATACATCCACACCTTGCACAAGGTAGCGGGCCAGGTTGATATCGTAATCTTCCAAAAAGATCAAACGACCCCCTGAACGTGATTCTTTAACTGCACGGTAGACCTGCTGAATAATTAACTTGCCGGGTTCGTCCGCGGGATGGGCTTTACCCGCGAAAATGATTTGTACGGGCATGTGTGGATGGTTGATCATCTTCATTAATCGATCAAAATCGCGGAACATTAGGTTGGCGCGTTTGTAAGTAGCAAATCGTCTTGCAAAGCCAATTGTCAGTGAATAAGGTTCAAGGAACACGCCGCCGGCCACCACTTGAGATGCGGTAAGGGTGCCGTTGCGCCATTGCATGCGGGTGCGTTCATTTGCAAAATTGACCAACTTGTTTTTTAGATGGCGGCGCACTTCCCATAATTCGTGATCTGGAATATTAACTACGTTTTCCCACATCATTTGATCATCGAGACGATCGACCCAGTCTCTGCCGAGATATTTTGAAAAGAGCAGACCCATGCGGCGGGCCAGCCATGTTCCGGTATGGACGCCGTTGGTTACATACCCAATGGGTACATTTTCAACTTTAAGATTGGGCCACAAGAAGCTCCACATTTTTCTCGAGACCTGTCCATGTAATTCAGAGACTGCATTGGCTCGTTCAGAAAGCTTGAGCGCCAGAACTGGCATCACGAAAGTTTCACCCCAGGGCTGAGCCTGTCGTCCAAGGTCGATAAACTGGTCGCGGGTCATGCCCAATTCAACCCAGATCTGAGAGAAATATTTGTCAATCAGCCACAAGGGGAACTGATCGTTGCCGGCGGGGACGGGTGTGTGAGTGGTAAATACATCACCAAGACGTACTTTTTCAATGGCGTCATCCAGAGAGGAGCCGCTTTTTACCAGACCGCGCAGGCGTTCCACTGAAAGGAAAGCAGAGTGACCTTCGTTCATGTGCCAGACATCCGGGTTGATCCCTAATAATTGCAGAACTCGAACCCCTCCGATGCCCAATAACACTTCTTGTGAAATTCTGATTTCGGGATCGCTGTTGTAAAGTCTTTCTGTCAATTGCCGGTCTACCGGACTGTTTTGTTCCAGGTTTGTATCCAGCAGATAGAGATGAACGCGGCCGACTTCCAACTCCCAAATACGAGCAGTTACATCGCGCCCGGGGAGGTCAACACAAATGGTTAATGGCTGTCTGTTTTCATCCAATAAAGAAATAAGGGGTAATTCATTATAGTCAATCAAGGCGCTGCGAGTCTCTTGCCAGCCGTCTTCGGTGAGGTGCTGTACGAAATACCCCTGGTTATACACAAAACCGACCGCCGTTAAAGGCAGACCCAGATCGGACGCCTCTTTTAGGTGATCTCCTGAAAGGATGCCCAAACCGCCGGCATACACCGGCAGTGATTCGTGAAGGCCAAATTCAAAAGAAAAATAGGCGATTTGCTTGTCATTGAGCTTGGTATATTGCGTGGCAAACCATGTATCTTTACGCGCCATATATGCATTTAGGTCTGCGATGACTTTGTCGTATCTTTCAAGAAAACTGGGTTGATTGAGCGCCGCGTTGATACGAGTGCGATCCACCCGGCGTAAAAAGGCAATCGGATTGTGATTGACGGCATTCCACAGCAACGGATCAATGTGGCTGTAGATTCTTTGTCCATCCGGATTCCATGCCCACCACAGGTTGTGCGCCAGTTTGGACAATCCTTCAATACGTTTTGGCAAGTTGAACGAATTTGGATATTCTCGAATAATCTTGGTCATGTTTTCTCACAATTTCAAAAAGGTTGATGAACGGCAACAATTTTCATCCTTGCCTGTGATATTTTTGAATTCTGTTGAGCAGCAAGGGGGAATGTTAAAAAAATTATACCAGAAAGCAATGTAAGAAACATTGTAAACGTGAGCGGTAACGGATAATCTGAAAATATTCTTAACAAAACCTCCAGGGAGTTTTATTAAACCCTGAAGGTTTTATTTTGATCTACTAAATCGATTATTCTATGACTTCAACGGCCAAAGGGTATTTAGACATGATCTCGCAGCCATCTTTGGTGATTAAAATGGCGTTTTCATACCTGAATCCAATATTCTCATCGGAACAGGCATATTGGAGAGCGCATATCAACATCTCGCCTGATTCGTAGATATGGTCCGGATTAGTCCAATAAGGGAAGGGACCATCGTTCCGTCCGATGCGCCATTCGTCGCCTAACATGCCAATGCCATGTTCGAATCCTGGCACCATGTATTCTGCAAAACCACGTTCTTCACAGAAGATCATCATTTCATCTGCCAGTGATGATGGTGAGATACCAGGTCTATATGTTTGTAGAACAAGGGTTACAAGATCAACAAAATTTTTGGCATGCCATTTTTGCCTGTCGGTGGCAGGAGCAAGCAGATAGTTGTGCGTATGATCACCCAGGCCAAGTTTGAAGGTGGAATGCAAATCAACCATTAATGGCTCACCTGGTTGCAATTTCCGATCAGTGGGAGGGGTACAAGCTCCACCCATTAGTCCCGTCCGGTAGCCTGAGGCAATTTCGTTACCACCGGTGAATGACCATTCCCAAACGCTGCCGGCTTCACGCATTGCCATGGCAGCAATTCCAGCAATCTCGGTTTCAGTATATTTCTTAAAACCACCGTTTTTAATGGCGTTTAGAACTGCAATATGTCCTGCGTCAGCCATCAACCCAGCCTTGCGGAAACGGTTTATCGTGCCTTCATCTTTGATGACTGACAGCCTGTCAATGATATCAAGCGCGTTGACAAGTTGAATCCCGGGAAGCGCTGCTTCGAAAGCCAGATATTCAAAATGAGTCAGATTGCCTTCTGGCAGATAATTGGACATGCCGGCTTCAACCCCCACGACACCTTTTTTCCCTTTTAAATGGCTCAAGATGAGGTCACTGATAGCTGTGATCTGATCTTGACCACCCATGGGTGCGAATCCCAACACATGATCAGTATCGAGCCATGACTCATCGGCTGCGCGTGCTGCATCGATAACGAAGGTAAAAGCCGTGGGTAATCCCTCAGAAGGAATCACAATATAACTACGCCAGGGGAAGAAAGCATCGGTTGTCCAAGACATGGTTCGCAATCGGGAGCCAAGATAAACATCAATACCGTCTTTCGCCATTTCTTGTTGGATAG
Organism: Anaerolinea sp.; assembly: GCA_013824385.1. Next base: position 2,592 of record PNNU01000189.1, on the reverse strand, counting down.
ACTTGATACGGCCAGGATAATCAATGAAATATGGATCGTTGGTCATGAGTGCCTCTAGTATTCACAGGGGATTTCAGAAAGGATCTTGTTGAAACGATCCACAATCGAAGCCAGGCTGAGCGCCTTAACCATGTTGCCGGTCAAACGTAATTTTCCGTTCATCAAGGCTGATCTCGAACCCAATTCAGCGCGAGAAATTTTCGCGAAGGTATCGTAATCTCCACTGATGATGAATTCTGCTTCAGGCATTGGGTCCTGACGAATAGAAATATCTGTAAAAACGCCATCTTCAATCTTATAATATAAGGCACGTTCCTGACCATCAGGACAATTGTGGTATACGGTGAGCATGGAAGAGGTCATATTCTTCAATGATTCTGGAGTAAGTTGACTGCGAAGTCGCTTTTCAGCTTCAGCCGTCCATTCGAAACTCAAGTACTTGAGAGCAGGCATTTGATTCTCCTTATATACAGAAATGTGAAACGACCTGATAATTATATATAAATAGTAAGGAGCAGGTAACTGCTCCTTATGGATGGTGTTATGACGGAAAAAGCTTGTTGAAAATCTCTGGTGCGTATTTTTCGACCATCCCGCTTGAGATGCCGTTTTCTTTGCAGATTTCCTCATATAAATCCACACTGTTGCGGCGGATGCGTTCCTGAGTTTTTGTCTCAAGTCCCCATAACCCAAAGCGCTGGGTCCAGCCGCGTTCCCATTCAAAATTATCCACCAGCGACCAGTGGAAGTAGCCCTTGATCCGCCAGTTGTAATTGGCGGCCTTCCAGACCTGGTGCAGGTGTTCAATCATATAGCGCGGACGCATAGTGTCAGTATTATCTTCCACCCCGTTTTCAGTGATGATGATGGGCAGCTCAAAATGATGCGCCCACCTTAACCCATCCCACATGCCTTCGGGGATATTGGCGATAAAGCCGGTGCTGCTCAGATCAGCATGCTTGGGATATTCCAGCCTGCCGAACAGGCTGCCGGGTTTGGTGATGTCAAAATGCACAATATCGCGTGAATAATAGTTCAGCCCAATGAAGTCTTGTGTCCCCCTGGCTTCTGGAATTTTCACTTTTTTCAACACCATGTTTAAAACGCCGGTCTTCAGACAGGAGTGAAAGGCATTGTTGAATATTTGATGCTGAATGGCGGCAGGCAGTCTGTCCAGGGGATTCCAATCATGAGCGGGTTTAAGGCTGCGGAAGTTGACTGCCACGCCAACCTGTGCAGTGGGCTGCATTTCGTGAATGATCTTGTAAGCGGCAGCATGCCCTCTGACCAGGTGCTCAAGCACTTTGGCTGCCAACCCAAGGTTGTTTTTGCCAGGGGGAAAGACCCCCTCGACCCAACCTTCCATTACATAGACATTGGGTTCGTTGATGGTGATCCACAAATTCACGTAATCTTTAAGAGCGTTCACGGCTTTTCGGCAAAAACGGGCAAAGAACACAGGTGTGTTTGGGTTTTCCCATCCGCCCTGTTCCACCAGCCACAATGGATCGCTGAAGTGATGCAGTGTGACCATGGGGGTCATGTCACGGCTGACCATCCAGCGCATGATCTCTACATATTTTTGTAATGCGCTGTCATCCCAGGTATCCTGGGTGGGTTGAATACGGCTCCATTCAATAGACAGACGGTGCGCATTTTGACCGGACTCTTTGGCGCGCGTGAGGTCTTCTTTCCAGCGTCCGCCCCACCAATCGCAGGCCAGACCGGATTTTTCGTTATTAATAATCTTGCCTTTGGTATGTTCCCAACGGTACCAGTTATTGTTGGTGTTATTTCCTTCAACTTGATGGGCGGCTGTTGCCGTGCCCCATAAAAATCCGCGTGGAAAGTGAAATGTACCTTCTGGCATGGATTACTCCTGTTTTTTGCTAATTATACGCTGACTTTAAAGAGTAATTTTGATTAAATTGCACAGACAAGGTCAGAGATTTAGTCTGACCTTGTATTTTCTTCCGCTGTGCGATTACCAATCCAATCCAACAACCAGATTCATGAGCCCAACGCGATCAATATTTGTGCTGTTGGCAGTGATCACGATGCCGAGGGATCTGTTAGGATAAAGCCGAATTGCGCTGCCAAAGCCAGGGCCGCCACCGAACTTCTGGAGGCAAAGATTTTCTTCTTGCCCGCATATCTCCCATCCAAGACCTTGAATGGCAGAGTCAACCTGATCACCTTGGGTATTGATGTATGAAGCTGTCTCCATTTCATAAACGGATGTGGCGTCGAGCATTTGATACCCATCCAATTCGCCGTTATTCAGGTAAGCCGCCACAAAGCGTGCGAGGTCTTCTGCTGGTCCGATCAATCCGGTAGGCGGGTTGCTGTCGGTAAGGACGGGGTTCATCCACATCTTGCCATCCTTGACTTCGCGTATCAGTTTAGATAATCGTCCTTTGTAAAAAAACGGTAGGAATGCACTCTGAAAATCCAGCAACGGGTGCATGCCCACGGCTTCGTTGGTCTGCAGCGATTCTCGATAAACAAAATCTGTTTGATCCATTTTCAAGGGGGTAAGGATATGTTCGCGAATATAGTCCTCATAAGCCTCACCGGAAACCTGTTCGATGA
>PNNU01000188.1 GCA_013824385.1 Anaerolinea sp. | reverse complement strand
CGAGGTTTTCGAAGAGAATCCCTTTTTAAGTAACTTTTATGCAGATCGTGCCCGTTTCGCCTTTCAAACCCAGATATTCTTTTTGCTCAGCCGCTATCATCAGCAGCGCCGCAATATTAATGAACGCCTTGAAATTGCCAAAGCAGTGATCAGTGATTACACCTTTGAAAAAGACGCCCTTTTTGCACGCATCAACCTCAAAGGCGACGAACTGGATATGTACTACAACGTTCAGCAGGCGTTGGCAGAAAAGATAACCCCTCCCAATTTGGTGGTTTACCTGCGTGCCACCACAGATACCCTCATGCAGCGCATCGCGCAGCGCGACCGCCCCTACGAACGCACCATGGAACGGGAATACATTGACATGCTGAACCGTTCTTACGACGAATACTATTTAAACTCCACGCACTCTTCACCCGTACTGGTAATTCAGACCGACGAGTTGGATTTCGTCAGCCGCACCATGGATTTCGATATTATCAAGGCTCGTATCGCTACGGCCCTCGAAGAAGCGCCATTCCAGCCTCAGTTACCTATTTCCTGACCACGGAGCCAAAGCCATGCGTGTGACGAGAGATACCCTGCTCAACCTCGCAAGAGAAAACGCCGCCAAGCTTACCGCCAAAGACCGCGGATTGGTGTGTGTCTACCTGACCGGTTCCCTTCTCAGACCAGACCCCTTCATCGGGGGAATCACGGATATTGACCTGATCTGCGTGCATGACCGTCCCATTACAGCCAGCCGCGAAATAGTGCGCATCACTTCAGATGTGCATTTGGATATTGCCCACTATCCCCAGGAAGCTTTTTCTCCTGCCCGTAAATTGCGCATAGATCCGTGGATTGGCGGCGCGCTAGAGCTTGGCGCCATCAGCCTGCAAGATTCTACTCACTGGTTTGACTTAACCCGCTCATCCGCCATTTCGCAATATTGGCAAACCGCGAATGTTTCCGCCCGCTGCAGATACTTCCTCGATTCTGCCCGGCAAGATTGGCAGGCGTTGGTCGACGGCTCACTCCCGCAAGGCATCAAACGGATGCAAGCCTTCTTAAACGCAGTTCGTAACACAGCGAATGCCGCAGCAACCCTTTCGGGTATGCCACTCACCGTCCGCCGTTTGTTTATTGATTTACCCGAACGCGCTGAAAAAGCAGGTATTCCGGATCTCACCGGCGACCTGGTTCAACTTTTTACCAGCGCAGAAGTAACAGATGAAAGTTGGCAGCCCTGGTTGGCAGGACTTAACTCTTCTTTTGAAGAGTTGAAACCTTCCAAAACCATCCCACCCAGCATTAACCCCAACCGGCGCAGCTATTATGAAAAAGCTATCGTCGCGCTTTCAGAAGAGCGCCCGGCCGCAGCTGTTTGGGTTTTGTTGGATGTGTGGACCATGGCGGCGACCCAATTGTCGAAAGCTGAAGCTCCTTATAAAGAATGGCAGGAATTTTGCCACCAACTCAAACTTGAATCAAAAACTCTTTCCGCCCGTCTCGAAGCGTTGGATTCCGTCCTGGATATGGTTGAAGAAACCATCGAAAGCTTGTAAAAAAAACAGCATTCTCCCCAAAGCCTCGCTATCCTGTGGATAACTGGCGGAAAACTGTGGAGAAACTACTACTCTCAGTGGATAAAAGCCTTTAAAAAATCGCCGTTCTGTGTGGATAAAAGTACCTCAAAATCCGTGTTTCTTCCACATTTTTTTGCAACCGGAATTCCTTCACGAAAACTGGCTTTTCATCAACACCTGCCTGTGAATAGAAAATTTCAAAAAAACAGCACCTGTGGTGAGTTAATGGGGAATGAACCAAAATATTGCCAACAAAATAATGTTGAACTTGTTATCCACATATCCACAACCACTACTATTTCTACTATTTAACATTCTCCTAATAAACAATATCTAATTAAGCTACACACCTGTCCACACCTCCAGAATATCCACTATATAGTATTGAAACTGTGCATAATTTCTTGTACAATCTTTAAATAAGTAGGCGTTTTGCCCCCTTGGCTTTTTAAGAAAGACCATCGTTGATCCAGAAGGGAGTGGAAAAAATGGATGTAATCAAGGTCAAAGCCAATTCTCGCACAGCTGCTGTCGCGGGGGCCATTGCGGGTGTCATGCGTGAACATAAACACGCAGATATACAGGCAATTGGTGCAGGTGCAGTAAACCAGGCCGTCAAAGCACTCGTCTTGGCAAAAGGTTATTTGGAAGAGGATGGAATAAAAATTGTCTGTTATCCAGAATTCGTTGATGTGGACATTGAAGGAAAGGTTCGCACAGCAATCAAATTAGTGGTAGATCCTGTTTAACCAATAATAATGGATAAAAATGAAGACGGTTTTATGCCTGGTTGAAAAATCAGGCTTTTTTAGTTTCTTCTGGGGTGAAAACAACTTCATCTTTGCCGGTCAACTTTTCTTGTATTTTGCTTAGAATCAATTCAAGATGATAAGGATGTGCCACGTAATCCAATTCATCTGAAGGAACGGTAAGTACAGGACATAAGGTGAAATCATTGATCCAATTTTCATAAAGTTCGTTTAATCTGGTGAGATATTCGGGTGCTATCTGCTGTTCGTAATCTCGATTTCTCAAAGCGATACGTTTTAATAAAGTAGGAACTGAAGCACGCAAGTAAATCATTAAATCAGGGGGAGGAAGATATTCAGCCAGGGTGCGATATAAAGATCGATAAGTGGAATAATCGCGTTCACTCATGCGACCTTGAGCAAAAAGGTTGAGAGCAAATACTTCCGCGTCTTCATAAATACTGCGATCTTGAATGACTGATCCAGAATTACGTATGAGTTCCTGATGAATGCGCAAACGGTGGGTTAAAAAGAATATTTGAGAGTGAAAACTCCATGACACCATATCTTTGTAGAAGTCAGAAATATAGGGATTTTCAGTCACAGGTTCAAAATAAGGTTTACTATCCAATCTTTCACAGATCATTTCAACCAGGGTGGATTTGCCCACCCCAATATTGCCTGCCACAGCAATAAATTTTTTCACTGGACCCTCACTGAACCGAATAATTTAGAAATTCTCTCAAGAAAATTATAACATCTGGCGTATGATAAACAAAAAGAGACCGTCGATAAAGACAGTCTCTCTGGTCGAGCAAAAATCCAATTATGCGGGGACGCAGGCGCCAGTGGGACAAACGTCTGAACAGGCGTGACAATCTGTGCATTTTGCGGCGTCAACCACATAAATATCCGGACCCTGAGAGATGGCGCCTTCGGGGCATTCGGCTTCGCACGCACCGCAAGAAATACATTCTTCATTAATTTTTGTGGCCATAGAAAGTCCTTTCGTGAACCTTTGATTTTATTTGCTGAAAAGAATAGCACAGCTATATTTACTTGTCAATTTTATTTATTGGTTGAAACGTCACCAATTCTACTATTAAATGTCATATTTGAAACGAGTTTAATTGATATAATCAAAACTCATTTGATCAGTTAGGATAATGAGAGTGATTAGTTCTGAAGTTAAACCAATCTCTTTTGTAAAGAGAATAATAACACCAGCTCTGCCGGTGGTACTCGGATATATTCCGGTTGGATTTGCATACGGCGTGTTGGGGGTTAACGCCGGAATAGGAACATTCAATACTATTCTAATGTCACTTATTGTTTTTGCAGGTTCGGCTCAATTAATGGCGACGGGTTTCTTTGTCCAAGGATTAAATCCATTTTCAATAATTATTACAACTTTTATTGTTAATCTTCGACATATGCTCATGAGTGCATCACTTTCCACTCATATGAAACAATGGAGAAAATTTGAAGTAGCTGGTTTCTGTTTTGAATTGACGGATGAAACTTTTGCTGTACATAGTCTGCGATTTAATGGCGGAGACACTGCAGCATTGCCAGCCATGACGATCAACTTGATCTGTCAACTTTCATGGGTGCTTGGGACGATCCTGGGTGCGCTGGCGGGAAACCTTATTTCTGATGTAAGACCCTTCGCCCTGGATTACGCGCTGCCTGCCATGTTTATTGCTCTGTTAATATTGCAGGTTCATAATCGAAAACACGTTATTGTTGCTGTTGTTGGAGCTGTCATTTCCATTGTTTTATGGAAGATTGGCATCACCCAGTGGAATGTGATTCTCGCGACTGTAATTGGAGCAACGTTAGGTGCCATTCTGGAAACTACTGTTACAAAGGAAGTCATTTCACCTGCAGCGGAGGGGGAGCATGAATAACGAAATGGTTCTACTCACCATGGTAGGTATGGGGTTGGTCACTTATCTTCCCCGACTTCTGCCCGCCTGGTTTCTTCGCGGACGAAAACTAAATTCTTTCATCGAAGCATGGCTTAAATACGTGCCTGTAGCAGTGCTGGCAGCGTTGCTGCTTCCGTCTCTTTTGATAACTGATGATCAGTTCAACCTGGCGTGGAATAATCTCTATTTGTGGGCGGCTCTGCCTGCCGTACTCACTGCATGGAAGACGCGCAGTATGTTCGCTACCGTGTTGGTAGGAATGGCGGTTGTGGCTGTTGTGAGATTATTACTTTAACCACTAAATTCTCGAAAAACAGGTAGAATGTTTTTTTTATAGCTGATTTGGTGTTTTTCGTGGTTAATCATTAAATCTTGACGTTTTAAACCTATTAGAGTATATTTGTACGGCTAACATGTCCGCCCTCGTAGCTCAATTGGACAGAGCGTCTGCTTGCGGAGCAAAAGGTTGCAGATTCGAGTTCTGCCGGGGGCACCTAAAAAGAGCGGTTATCCGCTCTTTTTCTTTACCTACTCATTGAAATCAAAAGAGACTAATAATGAACAATAAACCTCAAATTTTACTCACCAATGATGACGGCATCCACTCCCCCGGGTTGTGGGCAGCCGCGAAAGAACTCTCCAAATTAGGATACGTCACCGTGGCCGCACCGCGCGAGCAGCATTCAGGTGCAGGGCGCAGCGTGCCCTCCAAATCGGATGGAGAGATCAAGGAAATAAAACTCAAAATTGGCGACCAGGATTGGACCTGCTATTCTGTGGGAGCTTCACCTGCGCAAACCGTGAATTACGGCATTTTTGGAATTCTCAAATTCAAACCGGATCTGGTAGTCTCGGCCATTAATTATGGAGAAAACCCATCCGTCGACATTACCATGTCGGGAACCGTCGGCGCAGCGCTTGAGGGGGCTTCTTCCGGCATCCCTTCATTGGCGGTATCGGTTCAGCTTGAAAGCCAGGATTATTTGGGATATTCAGACCAGGTGGATTTTACAACTGCAGCCATCTTTGCCCGACGCTTTGCAAAAATTTTACTGGATAAAAAAATGCCTGAAGACGTGATGGCATTAAACGTAAATGTTCCTTCTGACGCAACCCCTGAAACTCCCTGGCGGGTTACCCGTTTGGCCAGAAACCCCTATTTTGTCGCCTATTACCGTGATCCGAAAGAGCATGAAAAGCACAGAATAGTTGACGGAAAACCCCAACCCTGTGAAGCGGATCTTGCTGACCCATCCACTGATGTCGGCACATTCAGAACCGACCGTATGGTGTCGGTCACACCGTTAAGTTTGGATCTAACCTCACGGGTTAAATTAATCGATCTGCAAACCCTGTTTGGCGAGTTGGATTAAAACGCCCGCAGATATTGAGGGGGTACGTTAAAATCCACGCCCAGGGTTTTGGCGGCGTGCAGAGGCCAATAGGCATCGCGCAAAAATGCACGCCCGAGCAGAACTAGGTCGGCGCGTCCGTTGCGGATGATCTCGTCGGCATGCTGAGGCGAAGTGATCAGCCCAACCGTTGCGGTGGCTATATTGGCTTCGCGGCGTACTGTTTCAGAAAGGGGCACCTGGTAACCCGTGCCTACCGGCACTTTGGCATCGCCAACGTTGCCTCCGGATGAACAATCAATCAGATCAACACCCATCCCTTTTAGTATTTTGGCCAATTCAACAGAATCATTTACCGACCAACCCCCTTCGGTCCAATCCGTACCAGAAATACGCGTGGTTAAAGGCAGTTCCTTTGGCCACACGGTTTGAATACCTTTGATCGTTTCGACCATAAAACGGATGCGGTTTTCAAAACTACCGCCGTATTCGTCCTTGCGATGGTTGGAGAGAGGCGAATAAAACTCGTGGATTAAATAGCCATGAGCAGCATGCAGTTCCAACCACTGGAATCCAGCTTCCAGTGAACGTTTGGCGGCAGCCACAAAAAGGGATTGAATTTCTTTGATTTCAACAACTGATAGTTCATGTGGTAATTGGTGTTCAGCGGAGTACTGCAGCGGGCTCGGCCCGATTACCTGCCACCAGCGGTCATCGTTCCTTTGAACAGGTTTACCACCCATCCAGGGTTTATCGGTGCAGGCTTTTCTTCCTGCATGCGCAATTTGAATTCCGGCGACGGCACCTTCTGATCTGATAAAATCCGTTACGCGTTTCAATGGCTCAATATGGTCATCGTCCCAAATGCCGACATCATAGGGGGTAATACGGCCGTGGGACTCAACGGCCGTGGCTTCGGCAATGACCAATCCGGCGCCGCCAGAAGCTCTGGCGCCCAGGTGGACCAACTGCCAATCGTTCGAAAAACCATCGGTATAGCTGTACTGGCACATGGGGGATACCCCGATGCGGTTGCGCAACGTGATGCCGCGGATGGTAAATGGGTCAAACAAGCTGGTCATGAGATTTCTCCGTTTTAATGAGCAATAAGCAAACTCCCGACAAGCGCCGGGAGTCAGAGGATATCAGATATTAAAGCGGATGTTAAGGATGTCTCCATCCTGAACCACGTATTCCTTGCCTTCAAGGCGCAGACGGCCTTTGGCCTTGGCTTC
>PNNU01000187.1 GCA_013824385.1 Anaerolinea sp. | reverse complement strand
TTTGCGCCCCCGAACAGTTTCACCGCGAGTGGAGTTTCTGGAAACAAAAACGAATAATGTACCTTCAATGTCAGCAAATCTGTGTAAGGTCTTTGACGATTTACGATTCACGTTTCACGGTTCACTAATCCCTGCCCTTCCCGCTTGACCTTACGAACAAATGTACTATAATGTATCTATTGCAAAATATCCGCTATAATTAATCATCATCCATTTGAGGAGAACACGCGATGGCGAAGAAAAATTCAGAAAAGAACGTATTTGATTCCTTTGATAAATCAGAACCCATGAGCGACGCCAAACGCGCCGTTCTGGATAAAGCCCTGGGCGACATCGTTAAACGCTACGGTGAAGGCTCCATCATGCGCCTGGGAGAATCTCACCAGCTTGACGTGGAAGTCATCCCTACAGGCTCCCTTTCGCTTGACCTGGCGCTTGGTGTCGGCGGTATCCCCCGCGGACGCATCACCGAGATCTATGGACCTGAATCTTCAGGTAAAACCACCATTTGTTTGCACTGCACAGCTGAAGCCCAGAAAATAGGCGGCACAGTTGCCTTCATCGATATGGAACACGCCCTTGACCCATCCTATGCCGTCAAGCTCGGTGTGGATATTGAATCCCTGCTCGTCTCACAGCCGGATACGGGTGAACAGGCGCTCGAAATTTGCGAGACCCTGGTGCGCTCCGGTGCCGTGGATTTGGTGATTATCGACTCCGTGGCTGCACTCGTACCTCGGGCAGAAATCGAAGGCGATATGGGCGATGCCAGCATGGGTATGCAGGCCAGGCTTATGTCTCAGGCGCTGCGTAAACTCTCTGGCGCCATCAATCAAACCAAGACAACAGTCATGTTCACCAACCAATTACGCCAGAAGATTGGCATCATGTTTGGAAACCCCGAAACCACCCCTGGTGGTTTGGCGCTCAAATTTTACGCCTCCGTTCGGCTTGATATCCGCCGCATCCAATCCATCAAGGTTGGCGCCGAGATCGTCGGCAATCGCACCCGTGTGCGTGTGGTCAAGAACAAGGTCGCCGCTCCTTTCCGCACGGCTGAGTTTGATATCATGTACAATGAAGGCATCTCCAAGGTCGGTGATATCATCGATCTGGCCACTGCCCTCGAGATCATAACCAAACGCGGCGCTTTCTTCTCTTATAATGATATGCGCCTCGGACAAGGCCGCGAGAACGCCAAAGAATTCTTGAAACAGAATATTGAAATGTGCAGAGAAATTGAAAAGTCCGTGCGTGAACGCGCCATGGGCGGCGAAATGCCCCTTGACTTCGGCGGAGCCGGCGGCGGAGATTCTTCAGATGGTGATGATTAATTAGTATGTTATTTGGAAGAAAACGCCCTTCCGTTACTCTTATCATTTGCCTTGCAGCCCTCTCGCTCTTATTGGCGGGCTGCAAGTCCATCCTTCCCTCCCGATCAGTGCCTGTGGAAGATCAGGCAGCACTTTTTAAAGCACCTACCTTCGTACCCACCTCAATTGTGATTGTTGAACCAACACCCACCGTGCAGTCTTCCTCTTCTCAAAGCACGGAATGTACCGACTTGCTGCAATTCATTTCACCTGATCTCACCTACCCTGATGGCACTGAGGTAAAACCCGGCGAAGCCATTGACAAACAGTGGAAGGTGAAGAACGCAGGTACTTGTAATTGGGATTCCACTTACACGCTTCAACTGATGGGGGGAGAAAGCATGGGCGCTGCTTCACCACAGGCACTTGTCCCCGCCCGTAACGGCACTGAAACGGTCATCGCCGTCCAGTTTACCGCGCCCACCGAACCTGGCCGTTATACCAGCCAATGGAAGGCTTACGGCCCAGGTGGACAACCCTTTGGCGATCTACTCTACATGGATATTACCGTGGTGGCCGCACAGTAAACGTTCTTTACTGGTTTAGAGATGACCGATACCACCCCGAAATCAAACCGGTTTATATATTTATCCATCCCTCTTGTCATAATTCTGGCTGCCGGTGCTTTTTTCACCATCCGAACTCAAGGCTTCGGGTATTTTGTCACTCCAACCTCAACTATTGCCCCCACCAGCACAATCATGTTTATTGGTAGGGATTCAAATGCCACTGAAACCGCCACACCTTTTCAACCGTTGCCGACTGACACACTAACACCAACTGCCACCTTTACCCCAACCCCAACTGAAACGCCAACACCTACGGCAACCAATACTCCTCTACCAACTAACACCCCTTGGCCCACTAATACGCCGCAGCCACAACCGACGGCAAAACCGCTGCCCACAAACGCCTCTGAGGACGGCTTGCCAAGTTCATATCAAATTTCAGGGGTAGTCGGACATGCACAGAGTTACGCGCTATCCTGCGAAGCAAGGGCAGCAGCAGATTGGGCAGCCTTTTATGGGGTGTCGGTGAGTGAGCATACAATTCAATCCGCTTTATCCATTTCTGACAACCCTGATGTTGGGTTTGTAGGTAATGTTAACGGCACCTGGGGGCAAATCCCCCCCAATGATTACGGTGTGCATGCTGGCCCGATAGCCTCATTACTCAATGGTTATGGCGCCTCTGCAAATGCCGGCAAAGGTGTCTCGCTTTCACAACTGCGACGTCAAATTGCTTCGGGGAACCCTGTGTTGGTGTGGGTGGTTGGTGCTGTTTGGGGCGGATCACCTGTCAGCTACACTTCTTCTGACGGCAGTACCACCACGGTTGCTTATTCTGAACATGTAGTCATCTTAACTGGTTACGATGAAACCGGGTTTACCGTCGTAGATGGGTATTCCACTTATTGGCGTTCAAATTCATCTTTTTCAAGTTCTTTCGGCGCATTGAACAACATGGCGATTACACATTAGTATCTGCCTAACGTTGACAAGGTAACCCCTCTCGCCAAAATCAGGCTCGGGGGCGCACAAACCGCGACCTTGTCAACGTTGATTTGTAAAATTAACAAAAACAGCGAAGCTAATTAGCCTCGCTGTTGGATTAATCCACTAATGGATTAGGTTCCTTCTTCCCAGGAGCCCAGGTATTTCACCTGTTCAGCAGTTAAGGTATCACAGTTCACACCCATAGTCGCCAGTTTCAAGGCTGCGATGTTTTGATCGATGGCTTCGGGTACTGAATAAACCTTCTTTTCCATCTTTCCAGAATTTTTCATCAAATATTCAAGGCTGAGAGCCTGATTGGCAAAGGACATATCCATTACTGAAGCGGGATGCCCTTCAGCGGATGCCAGGTTAATCAAACGACCTTCGCCAAGGATGTAGATGCGGCGGTTGTCTTGGGTGATGTATTCATCCACAAAGGGACGAACCAGACGTTTGGTCTTGGACATTTTTTCCAATGAAGGGATGTTGATCTCTACGTTGAAGTGGCCAGAGTTACAAACGATGGAAGCATCTTTCATCACCTTAAAGTGATGTTCATCGATGACGTTGATATCACCGGTCAAGGTGACAAAGATATCGCCAATCTTGGCGGCATCTTCCATCTTCATCACACGGAAGCCATCCATCACGGCCTCAAGAGCTTTGAGGGGATCAACTTCGGTGACAATTACGTTTGAGCCCATACCACGGGCACGTGAAGCCAGACCACGTCCACACCAGCCATAGCCGGCGACGACGAAGACCTTGCCAGCCAGGAGTACGTTGGTGGCACGGATGATGCCATCAAGGGTTGATTGACCGGTGCCGTAGCGATTGTCAAAGAAATGTTTGGTCAGTGCATCATTAATAGCGATAATTGGATAATTAAGAGCGCCATCAGCAGCCATGGCATGCAGACGGATAACTCCCGTGGTGGTTTCTTCAGTTCCGGCAACCACACCAGATAAAACCTCACGGCGTTTGGTGTGCAACACATTGACCAAATCAGCACCGTCGTCCATTGTGAAATGCGGCTTATGATCAATGGCAGCGTTGATATGCTTGTAATATGTTACGTTGTCTTCACCCTTGATAGCATAAACAGGGATTTCATCATGGTTAACCAATGATGCTGCAACCTCATCCTGGGTGGAGAGAGGGTTGGAAGCAGTCAAGACAACATCCGCACCACCAGCCTGCAAGGTTTTCATGAGATTGGCGGTCTCTGTGGTCACGTGCAAACAAGCAGAGATGCGCATCCCTTTAAGTGGCTGTTCTTTGGCAAAACGTTCTTTGATCTGGCGCAGAACCGGCATTTCTCGTTCTGCCCACTCGATCTTGAGTCGGCCACCATCGGCAAGTTTCATATCTTTTACATCAAAATTAGGCATCTTTTCCTCCAGGTAATAGTTACTTCAAAATATCCAACGCACCATTATCATCGAAGTGTTTCCGGTAACGTTTGACAAATTCACTAATTGTATAAAAATGGTTTTGGGTACCCTTTTGTTCAAGACAGTAGGTTGCCGCAAGGGCTCCCATTTGACCACTTGTTTGCAGATCAAGCCCCAGGCGGTATCCACGCAAAAAGCCACCTCTGAAGGCATCACCTACACCAGTGGGGTCAGCGATGTGGTCGGCAGGCACTATCGGGATCAAGTATTCTTTTCCCTCAGATTTAATACTTGCGCCTTTTTCTCCCCGGGTCACAACCAGCAGCTTGACACAACCTTCCATGTCATCAGCACAAAGCTCTGTATGTTTTTGTAAAAGCTCAAATTCGTACTCGTTGCAGAAAATCGCATGCGCATTTTGTGCACCCCGCCGTAAGTCTTCATGCGGGTTTCGCGCTACTTGCTGAGAAGGATCAAATAAATAAGGGATTCCCAGCTCAATGCATTCTTCTACGTATTTTTTCATAGCGGCAGGATCGTTGGGAGAAATTACAACATAATCCGCTTCACCTCTTTTCATTTCTTTGAGCGAAAGTGAAGAGGCATCAGCCATAGCTCCAGTATAAAAACTAGCGATCTGATTATTTTCAAGATCTGTATTTACAAAAAAGGAGGCATTAAATTTGCCTGGTACTACCTTGGTATATTGGGTATCAATTTTATGAGATTCAAGCCATTGGCGATATTCTTCAAAATCTTCACCAGCGGTAGCAAAAACCATCGGTTTTTCACCCAATAACGCTAATGTGTATGCAATATTTGGTGCAACACCGCCGCGTTGACGGGTCATGGTATCTACAAGAAACGACAAACTGATCTTATCAAGTTTATCCGGCAAGATATTCTCTCGAAAATACCCCGGGAATGTCATCAAATAGTCGTACGCTACGGAACCAGTGATTACAATAGCCATTATTTACCTTCCAAACTAGTATTATAAACGCATCTTGCCAAATTTTCCGTGTACGGAGGAGTGATTATACCAGCTTCAGTAACCAGAGAAGTGATCAAATTGTTCGGTGTGATATCAAAAGCTGGATTACGTGCCTTGGCTCCCAAAGGCGCCACCGGCTCACCGTGGAACTCGATGCCCAATACTTCATCGCCATCACGCTCTTCGATTGGAATCAGATCACCGTTCGGAATATTCAAATCTAAAGTTGAGAGTGGGAAAACACTATAAACAGGAATTCCGTTGGTATGTGCCGCCAAACTGAGCATGTAAGTGCCGACTTTATTAACCACATCACCATTGGCTGCCACACGATCGGCGCCAAAAAAGACTTTGTTTACCTTGCCGCTGCGCAAGAAGTAACCGGCAGCATTATCTGTGATAATCTCATAAGGAATTCCGTATTGTTCACATTCCCAGGCTGTCAGCCGTGCGCCTTGTAATCTTGGCCGTGTTTCATCCACCAGCAGATGGATGCGCTTGCCTTGTTCATGCGCAAAACGTATTGCTCCCAATGCAGTGCCCCATTCAACAACTGCCAATGATCCGGTGTTGCAATGATGGATGATAGTATCTCCATCGTTGATCAAACTGGCCCCATTTTCGGCAAGCTTACGGTTGATCTGAACATCCTCTTCCGCCATAAAATGAGCTTCAGAAAGGAGTCTTGCTGCAAGGTCTGCATCTGAAATCGATTCATCGTTGACGATCTTTAACATTCGATTAACACCCCAGGCCAGGTTTACTGCAGTTGGCCGAGATGCAATCAATAATCCCGAAGCTCGTTTGGACTGATTTCGAACATTCCCTCTTGAGGCTTTGAGTGCCGCGAGAACCATGCCGTATGCACCGGCTACAGCCAATGCAGGTGCACCACGAATGGCCATGCTGCGGATGGCTTCAACCATTTCATCCAATGTTTGGCAATGCAAATATTCAAACCGGCGCGGTAATCGCCGCTGGTCTATCATGCTAACCTGATTTTTTTCCGGGAGCCACTCAATCGTGCGCAATTCACCACCAAAAAACGCCCTCGCGGGAGAGCGTTCCTTCCGATCAAGTTTATCATGAAAGTATATGACAATACAACTATTTGAATTGGAAAATTACATCTATTGACACATTATTCCGCCTCCAGTATAAATTCTTTATGATGAAAAAAACCTTAATCTACTCAATGGTGGTTTTACTGTTTTTAGCTTCTTGTAATCGAAATATCACCACTTCTCCTCTTCAACAAACCACTGGTTCTACAACTCAATTGGCGCCAACCAATACAGCGACGCCTACCCCTACCCCACAAGTTAGAGTCTTGAATGCAGAATCGCTGCTCATCGCAGGTGATTACGATCAAGCCTTCAACGAATTCTTGACCAGCAGTACTCAAAGCTCAGACCCTGAGCTTGTCGCATCAGCGTTATTGGGAATGGGCAAAGCTTTAGTATTGAAAGAAGATTATTATGGGGCAGTCAACCATTTTTCTACGTTTCTAATCAATTATCCAACCGGAGAAGCACGAAATACCTCGTTCTTCTTTCTTGCAAAAGCATATGATGCACTGGAAC
>PNNU01000186.1 GCA_013824385.1 Anaerolinea sp. | reverse complement strand
CCTTTGGATTCCATGATACCGATGACCGTTAATTTAGTCGAACCTACCGTTATAGTTTGACCAAGGGGATCAGTCTCTCCAAAAAGATCATTGGCGATGCCAGACCCAAGTACAGCTACTTTGGCTTTTCGATCATCTTCACTCATATCAAAATACCGGCCAGAACTCACTGCATAGTCTCGTACGTTTGGAAAATCTGCAGTTGTGCCGATCACAGCAATTGACTCGAGGGTGATGTCTTCTGCTTTAACTGTTAGTGCTGGCGGTGCTTGTTCTGCAGTGACACCAGTAATCCCAACAACTTGATCCGTTATGGCGTAAAAATCATCAATAAGCATGGTTTTTGCTGCACCAGGAACACCCCTTGCTGGAGAAACAATAATCAGGTTGGCTCCAAGCGCATTGATCTGCTCTGCGATTGCAGCCTCGGTTCCTGCGCTTACAGCCAACATGATAATTACTGAGGCGACTCCAATAATTACCCCCAGTGTTGTGAGAACAGACCGAATCTTATTTAGCATTAGTCCTTCCCAGGCAGAATGGAGAATCTTTTTTGGTTTCATTTAGGTTCCTTCTTTCCAAAACATTGATTCTTTCCATTATTGCCATCGGAGAGGATCAAACCATCTTTCACACAAATCACTCTATCAGCATGTTGGGCGATATCAGGTTCGTGAGTTACCATCACAATGGTTACGCCTGATTTGTGGAGGTTTTGAAGAATATCCATTATTTCGATGCTCGATTTTGAATCCAAATTGCCTGTGGGTTCATCAGCAAGGATCAACGGTGGTTGGTTAACCAGTGCTCTTGCGATTGCCACGCGCTGCTGCTGACCTCCTGAAAGTTGATTCGGGCGATGATGAATCCTTGCTCCCAACCCAACAGACTCAAGTGACTTTATAGCTCTCGATTCAGCCTCAGTGTCAGAGATGTCATCCAAGGGGACATAAAGCATTGGTAACATCACATTTGCCAATGCACTTAAGCGCGGCAACAAATTAAAGGATTGAAAAATGAACCCCAGTTTTTGGTTTCTGATCTCCGCCAGTTCGTTTTTACTAAGCTGGCTAACATCATGACCATCGAGTAAATAAGAGCCAGCAGTGGGGCGGTCAAGACATCCAAGAATATTCATCAAAGTTGATTTTCCAGATCCTGAGTGGCCCATGATAGCTACAAATTCACCTTGATTTACCTGAACATTTACGCCTGCTAAAGCAGATACAACAGCTTCGCCTTCGCCGTAAACCTTGGTCATATCTTTTATTTCTATTAGCGGTGTTTTCATGTAGTTTGACCTATCTTCACTAATTGGTTTCTACAGTACCGGTGCTAATAACATCACCAGCTTTAAGACCGCTCAACACTTCCGCATTGGCAAAATCACGTAGGCCAATTGTTACAGGCGTTAGGGTTAGGGAGCCATCAGCTTTAACAATGAAAACCGCATATGATCCTGGTGTTAATTCGCGAAGTGCTTGAACTGGAATTATTAATGCATTATGGGTTTCTCCGGCAATGATTTCAACATCAACAGTCATCCCAACCAGGAGGTCGAAGGACGGTTGTTCTGGAAGGGTTCCCCAAACCACAACGGCAGGTGATCCATCAATTGTTTGAAGTGCGCGTTCAATTAATG
Source organism: Anaerolinea sp. (assembly GCA_013824385.1). The sequence continues at coordinate 5,198 of PNNU01000186.1, read as the reverse complement.
ACACCTTTCCTTCAAGTGTTGTTTCAGGATAAGCATTGAATGTATATAGGGTGAGGTTTTCGACCGCTAGACCTGCGAGATCGGTCTCATCCATGTAAAACTTAACTTGTAAATCATCAAGCGATGTAAGGGTTATTAGAGGGCTTGTGGTGACACTTTGCCCTGGAACAATATCCAAATTGATCACGACGCCATCGAAGGGAGCAATCAGGCGGGTATTATCCAATGCGATGCGCGCATTTTCGTAGGCAAGGTATTCGAGTTTCAACTTTGATAAAGAAGTGCCATCAGAAGCAAGCAAAGATTTCTCAAGTTGGCTAATTTCCCCAGATTGAAGGATGGCTAAAGCCTGTTTTGCTTCATCAAGCTGTGCTTTGGCTAAGTCGAGTATTGCTCGAATTGTGTTTTCGTCAAGGGGATCTGGATCGTTTTGGTAATAATCTAAATTGGCTTTCGCGTTGCTAACATTGATTCGAGCCTGGGCAAGTGAAGCCAATGCTTGTACTTTTCGTAGATCGTTGTCGGGTGTTTCACTGAATCCGGCATATTTTTCTTCTGCATTCAAGAGAGTATCTTGGGCGGTAATATAAATCGAATTTAGAATCGCAATATCATTTTCTGAGCCAATCGGGTTACCAACAGTATAGAACTGACCAAGAGCATTGTTGTAAGCAATTTCAGCATTATTTGCATCAATTTGGTAGGCTGCAATACCTGCTGAAGAAAATAGAGATTTTATATTTGCTTCAGCTTGTGAGAATGCAATTTGTTGATTCGTGTTTTCAAGATTGGCTAAAACATCACCCTTGGTTACATTTTGACCTGGGATCACAAAAACCTCAGACACTATTCCACCTGTTCGAAAACCTAGTCCTGCCTGCGCTTGTGATACGATGAAACCGCTGCCTGAAGCACTGACCACTAAATCACCTGTTCGCACTTTTGCAGTTTGAATCGTTGGGCTTTCATCTTCAGCAGAGGTTGAGTTAATCTGTGTAGCGAGCAGTATTCCAATAATACTTAATAAGAGAACCCCCCCAAGCATTAGCCAAACCTTGCGACTCTTTATATTCATTTTTTTCATAGCCTACTCCATCTCCTGGTAGTTTGATTTGATGAGTATAGAAGAGAGATGTGAATAAGTAGAGAAGATGGGCTGAAGATTGTGTGAATTTACCGCAAATTATTTCTTTTCGTTGAGTCACAATTGCGAAAGTAACTCATAATTTAGGAAATGGTCCTATTATGTAGAAAATATTGTGATCCTGTAAGTTCAAAAGTTCAGATTTTACAGAATACAAAATGGTGGTTCTTTAAAAATTTATTAGCGAAGCATAATACCGCGTAGTTTGCTACACCGGTTCAAACTTTGAAGTGGATGCCGAACTTGCTTTTGGGAAAAACTGCACCATCTTGTAGCGGAGAAAAAAAAAGCAAAGCCCACTATTTATTGGATTTTATTTAGTGTAAAAGAGTTTTTCAAATTAGCTACAACCGAATCGTATCTCCAGGTTGGCTCAATGAAATTCGGATCTATTTTTTCAATTTTGCTATTACTTGACGCTTTTATGTCTCATATACGAAAAGAAAACGACCCTTCCCAAAAGGGAAAGGTCGTTTGTAGCAGCGGGAGCGACGGGGTTCGAACCCGCGATCTCGGCCTTGACAGGGCCGCATGTTAGCCGCTACACCACGCCCCCGAACTTCAAAAATTTTATCATACACAAAAACTTACGTCAAGGCGATTGGGGGCAAAAGGCAGAAAACTGACCTGTTAAAAGAATATTTTTAAAAGCTTCAATGCTTTTTGTTTCCATGGTAAACGATGAGAAACACCTGATCCGCCAATTAATTTAGATTTATTTTCAAGATACCAACGATAATTGCGAATCAAAGCATCCTTATTTGAATATGTAGGTTTGTAATCTAACTGAGATTGGGCTTTTTCAATTGACACAAAGGAGTCTTTTGAGGCGGTTTCGTATATCCATGGATACAAAGGTGAAAGTTTTAAGATCTCCAGTATTTTCAGCGCAAAGACCACCGGTTTAACAGGGAACGGTATGATCTTCTTGCCAAAACCAGCCTCATCAAGCACGGCCTGGTAATCTTTCTTCATCGTTGAATAAATTGCTGCACCAATATTAAAGGTGTCGTTCACTTTGGTTTCAGAGAGTGTCATGCAGGAATGAATTGCCTGGCATAAGTCTTCGACATCGAGAAGCTGATAAAGGTTGTTTCCAGGTCCAATATTTGGAAAATTCTTACCTTCACTTGCCCATTCATAAAAGATCGCAAATACCCCCAGTCGTTCAGGTCCGACAAAGGATTTTGGGCGAAGAATGGAAACCGATAACCCTTTTTCGCGATATCCCCTGCAAATCTCTTCTGCCTGAACTTTTGCTTCACCATAAGGTCCAACGCCATAAACACGATCTGTTTCGAAGAGTGGATGATGATCTGGCACACCGTAAACAGCCGTGGACGAGATATGGACAAAACGTTTTGCTTTATACTGCAAAGCTTGTTCTAAAACGTTATTAGTACCGACAATATCTGTGGTGAAAATATCTTCAGGAGTATAAAGGGGCAGGGCAGCAGCGGTATGGATGACAATATCCGCACCCTTCATGCTTTTTGCAAGTGCTTCTTTATCACGAATATCGCCTTGAAGAAACTCAATTTTGTCTCGTTCGGGATAATCAAAATCAACAAGATCAATACCGGCAATATCCGTAAAACCTCTTGCGAGTAAATAGCGTACAAGGTTGATGCTTAGGAATCCACTGATTCCTGTAATATATATTCTCATTTAGTCTGCTCCATTGAAAAAAGTGGATTTTTAAGGAAATTTCTTACTAATTTAATCCTGTAAAGAAATTTTCATGAACCCTTTCCCATTGGTATATCTCACTTGTTTCAAACCAATTTGAAATTTCAATTTCTGCATTTTCAGGAGAATCCGATGCGTGAGTGAGGTTGCGGCTTGTAAGAATACCGAAATCATGACGTATGGTGCCAGGAGCGGCTTCCACTGGATTCGTCGCACCCATGGTTTGTCTTACAGCTTTTACTGCATTTGGTCCTTCAAAAACCATGGCCATAACAGGACCGCTGGTTATGTACTTGATTAATCCTTCATAAAAAGGCTTACCTTGATGGACTTCATAATGTTTTCGGGCTAGTTCTTCTTTAACGACCAGGAACTTAAGTGCCGTGATTTTTAAACCGCGCATTTCAAGGCGCTTGATAATTTCCCCGGAAAGGTTGCGTTCCACACCATCGGGTTTGATTAAAACTAATGTTCTTTCCAATTTATTTCTCCAATTATGATGAGATTGTTTTTACTAGAATGTCTTCAGCTTTTTGATAGGCCTGAAGGGCATCATTAAGAAGGTTATTCTTGGTATATATATCACCCAAGCATTGCCAATATGAAAAATTGGCTTCATGTTCGTTTTCTGCAGCAGTAATCGTCGAGATTAATTGATCAAAATCTTCTCCTTGATCAATACATTTTGAAACTGCATTTGAAAGGTTTTCAAAATCCCCTGTATTAATTAATTCAGTTATGGAGGATATATCCTGATTTTCAAGGATGGAATCAAGGTGTAATTCTGAGGTTTGAATTTTTTGGATTGATTCAACAGATGAAGAGGTTTCTATCACTTCATTCGAAAATTCATATTCTTGAGCTTCTGAAATTGTTGGTTGTTCTTGAGCAATAACAGGTTCAGAATCATTTTCTGCTGAAAAGGCTGCTGGTTCAGATTTTTCTTCGGATATGATGGATTGTTCTTGATCAAAAACGGATAAATCAACATCTTCCTTCGGAAAAAGAATGTCAGCCAAGGTTGAATCTTCAGAATCAAGTGTTGGCTCATTTTCAATAAGAGTGTTCAATGGCGTTTCAATAGAAATCACCGATTCTTCATTTTGCTGCAAAGGTTCTTCTTCAGTTTTCAACCCTCTCAACCAGTCAAGAAGTTCATCATTGGTCTGTTGCGAAATTATACCGGTATCTGATTCTGTGTTTGACTCTAGGGTTTCATGTGAAGTAATTTCAGAATCAAAGGCATCTTGAGAGGTAGGATGGATTGCTTGATCTTGGTTAATTGGTTGTTCTTGCGTTGGTGTTTTTTGATTATTTGAATTTTGATCTATTAGAACTGACTTCACCCAATCGGGAATTTTGTCATCAGAAGAAATGTAGCTTGATTCAGCCAGTTTTTTGTCAATACTAATAGATTCATCAACAGGTTCAATGGATTCAATTACAGGTTCAATTGGTTCGTCAACAGGTTCAATGGATTCAATTACAGGTTCAATTGGTTCATCAACAGGTTCAATGGACTCAATTACAGGTTCAATTGTTTCGTCAACAGGTTCTGTACCTTCATTCAATGATTCCACGCGTTCAACTTCAGGTTCAGTGGATTCATTAAGGGATATAGGCGATTCATCATTAGCGTCACTAGTCAGGTCGACACTTTCCCATCCGTCATTCTTTTCAGAAGTTAGCTGTTGAAATTCATCAAAAATGTGAGAATCTTCCGATTTTTCTATTTCAACAAAGATATTATCAAAGGTTGTCTCTTCACGATCATTTAGTTCAAAAGCAATGTCATTATGTGAATCATCGGAAGACTGTGCAATTGGTTCAACTTCAGATTGTAAATCTTTAAGCCAATCTGGCATATCGTCTGAATTTTGGGTAATCTGTGGTTCTTCAGCTTGAAAATTCTTCAACCAATCAGGAAAGTCCTGATCTGAAGATCCCGAGGAAACAGGTCCGTCTGAATTGGAAAATTGTGACATCCAATCTGAAGGAGGAAATTGTTTGTCATCGTTTGTGTTTGAAACCAGATCATCATTTTCCATTTTTCCCTCTTTTAATTCAGTGAATAGTGAAGCAAGATCTTCGTTAGTCACTTTTGAACTAATATCCGTTTTTTGCTCTTTTGGTTGTTCATGCGATTGTGTTTCAGAGGTCAACTCTTGCGATTCAAATTCTTGGGAATTTGAACTTTGCATAATTTCGATTGATTCAGAGTCTAAATTCTTATCTCCTCCAGCAGTTTTCATCCAATCCGGGAGGCTGTCATCTGATGGAATTGATCCATCCGATAAATGAGTATCTGTCATCTGTTCATTTGTAGTAAATGGATTCAAAACCGGGTTTGTGGTTGGAGCTCCAT
>PNNU01000185.1 GCA_013824385.1 Anaerolinea sp. | reverse complement strand
CGTGTTTTTGGTGTGTTCCGTGGTTAAAATGCTCTTAAAGATTTTTGGTCATTTTTTAAGAATTTCGCGTCTTTCGTGGTTAAGCTCTTATTTCAACAACAAAATACAAGCCTCATCCCCGCTCAAATGCAGCCATCCCTTCTGTATCTTGGGTAGCTCCTCACGCTTATTCGAAAGCAACAGCTCCCACTTGGCATCATTCAAACGCGGACCCAAGGCCAGTTTAATCTTGCGTTTGCCGAAATTCAACGCCACCAAAACGGTTTGACCCTCCACCTGACGTAAATAACCCATCACTTGCTGCGGATCGTAAGTCAACGGCACAAACATCCCCTGCTGCAAAGCAGGAGTAGTTTTTCGCAGCTTTAACAATTTGCAGTAGAAATTGAAAATCGAATTCGGGTCTGCTTGCTGTGCATCCACGTTGCGAACGGCATAGTTTTGATGGATTTTGAGCCAGGGTTTACCGTTTGTGAAACCTGCGTTTAGTTTTGCTGACCACTGCATTGGCGAACGGCATCCGTCTCTGCCTTTGTTGAACGGCCAGTAGGTCACACCCACGGGATCCTGCAAATCACTCTTCTTGAGCGGGATGTCGCGCATGCCAATCTCTTCGCCATAATACAAGAAAGGCGTCCCACGCAGCGTAAGCAGCATGGCAGCCGCAACTTTCATGCGTTCATCATTTTCAGGTGCGTGAAAACGTGTCGAACTGCGTACTGTATCATGGTTGTTTAAAACGTAATTTGGCCATGTTTCACCAAGTGTCGCTTCCCATTCCAACACGAATTTCAAGAAATTATCCGGCTTCCACCCGAAGTGAATGAATGCAAAATTGAAAGCGGCATGCAGCTTACCGGCGCCACAATATTTTGCCGACGTTTTCGGGTCCGCTAAAAAGGTCTCGCCCACCGCGTATCGTTCAGGGTAGGCATCCAGCGTGGAGCGAATTTCTTCGACCACTCCCATCATTTCAGGCCGGTCGGCATCGTAAATGTGGATTTGTTGATCAAAAGGACGAATTCCAAATTTGCGTGGGTTTTCACGATACTGATCGTCTTTGAAAAACTCATTAAAGACATCCAGCCTGAAACCATCAACACCGCGATCCGCCCAGAAACGGAAAACTGAGATCATCTCGGCGCGCACATCCGGGTTGCGCCAGTTGAGGTCCGGCTGTTCTTTGACAAACATGTGATAAAACCATTCACCGGTTTTCTCGTCGTAATCCCAGGCTTTCCCGCCAAAAATCGACTGCCAGTTGTTGGGTGGAGCTTGTTTCCCTTTGGGGCTTGAACGCCAGAGGTACCAATCTCGCTTGGGGTTGTCTTTTGAGCTTCGGGATTCAATGAACCACGGATGCTGGTCAGAGGTGTGATTCATCACCATATCGAGGATCACCCTGATCTTGCGTTCATGTGCCTGCTTGACCAACTCTTCAAAATCAGCCATCGTGCCGTACTTCGGGTCAATCCCCTTGTAATCGGCCACATCATAACCGAAATCTTTATCCGGTGAGGGGTTGATCGGCGACAGCCAGATGGCATCCACACCCAGGTCAGCCAGGTAATCCAGTTTGCCGGTGATGCCCGGCAAGTCGCCGATACCGTCGCCGTTGCTGTCAGCAAACGACCGCGGATAGATTTGATAAATGACACCGTCCCGCCACCACAAGAAATCAGACATGTTTTTCCTCAATCATTATTTTTATGAGTTAATTATAAGCAATTATGTGAGAATTAAAAATAAAGCCCTGCTTCGCGGAAAATATTTAAATTTTGTGACATTGTACAAATCACTTTCTGTACCAAATTCCAATGCATAATTAATCAAAAAGGTGTATACATAAATAATAGAAAGAAGAAAAAAATGACAACAATATATGATTTCACAGTTGAAGATGCACATGGCAAATCTGTAAAATTATCGCAGTACAAAAATAAAGTTCTGATCATCGTCAATACCGCCAGCAAATGCGGTTTCACCCCCCAATACAAAGAACTTCAGGCACTCTACGAAGCCTGGCACGAAAAAGGACTCGAAATCCTGGCATTTCCATGCAACCAGTTTGCCGGGCAAGAAAGCGGCACCAATGAAGAGATCCAGGAATTCTGCCAGATCAATTTCGGGCTCACCTTCCCCGTTTTTGCCAAGATTAACGTGAATGGTAAAGACTCTCACCCCTTGTATAAATATCTGCGTTCTAAAAAAGGTACACGTCTGGGCAGTCTGATCAAGTGGAATTTCACCAAATTCCTGATAGCCAAAGATGGCAGCATCTTCAAGCGCTTTGAACCCAATGTCAACCCTGAAGAGATGGGTCCGTTTGTTGACGCTTTGTTGAAAGAAAAAGATGTGGCATAACCTTTTTAATAAATCTTAATATCCCAAAATTTCCATATCTAATTAGGTTCCTTTCTTTTTCCACTCTTGACTCTCCAGCCGCTGGAGGTTGTATGCTTACAACTCAATCAAGAAAAGGAGAAAGATATGACCATCATTTCACTACCTCACAAAGTGTTGGATTACGCTTGTCCGATCAACGGACTGGAAGATCAATATGAATGGAAAACTGGAACACGTTTGCCAGGATTCTTTTTGATGGATCTCAGCAACATCGGATTTACCTACATTCGACACAAATTGGCGCCTGCTCCGCGAATGATCACCTGGGGGAACGGTGTTGGCAAAGCCCAATATCAATTCCTCGCGGATATTATTGGCTACCATTGGGAGTGCCACGAAGGCGGCGGTTTCAACTCCGCCTGGCAAGGGGTTTTGACCCTTATTCAAAAAGGTACACCTGTAATCATTGGTGTGTTGGATATGTTTCACTTACCCTATTTCGAGAAGTTCTATCATCGCTTCCATATTCCGTACCATTTTGTTCAAGTGATCGGTTTCGATGAAGTTTCAAACGTTGTATTGGTTCAAGACAACAGTCTGGCAAAAATCCAATCCATTCCAATCAGCGATTTACGAGCCGCCTGGAATGTATCAGTGCCTGGGCAGAGCAAACCATTCACCTACTATGTGTTCAATTTTAGTGACCAGATCACTCCCCTTCAAGAGATCGCCATGAAAGGACTGCCCAAAAGTGCTGAAATCTATTTGCATGGTGAAAATAGCCGCCAGGGAAGCCTTGGTATTTTAAAAGCCGGCCAGGATATTATTAACTGGAGGGAGGAACTTTCTCCACAGCAATTCAAAGCCTCTCTTGAGTTTTTAGCGACCTTCACTTGCAGCGTGGTGCCAAATCCACCGCAAGCTTTACTAACTTATCCATTGGGATATAAAGACAGCCACCAGGCTATCCGCGACCGTTTCGCCGGAGAATTGGAACAGATGGCTCAAGAATACGATCAGCCTCATTGGCAAAAAGCCGCGAAATTTTTCCTGTCCAGCGGCGAGAAAATCGGGATTCTGACCGATATCGCCGTACAAACGCTTCAAGGAGATGAGCAAGCTTTTTCCCAGGCAGATCCCCTATTAAAAGAAATCCATCAACTGGAAGTTCAAGCTTTCCAATGTTTACTGACTGATTAATAATCGATTTCATTTCTCTCTTCCCGCTGCACGCGGGAAGAGATTCGGATAAAATTAGGTGTATGGAATATCAGATCGGAGATTTTGCCACTATTTCTCGTCTGGGCATAAAAACCCTGCGATATTATCACGAGATTGGCTTGTTAAAACCAAGCCGAATTGAACGTAGCAGCGGCTACCGTTACTATGACGAAAGCTGCCTGGCGCGGGTAAATGCCATCCAGCAGATGAAAACCATGCTATTTTCACTTTCAGAGATCGCAGATATTCTGGATGGAAAAATTGAACCGGAGGCTGTGCAACAAAAGATAAGTCAAAAAATGTCCGAAGTGGAACAGCAGATCGAAGAATTTGAAGAAGTGCGCCAACGTTTGACATTATTCTTGCATAACAAATCAACCATGCTCTTGTTGCTGAATCCGGTTGAACAAAAGATATTACCCAATCAACTCGTTGCATCCATCCGCTTCCATGGATCATTTCATGAGATTAATGAGAAAATTCAACTACTCATGCAAACCTGCAGAGGTGTTTTGTGTGGTCCTCCATTCTCTTTGTATTATGATGATCATCCGATGGAAGATGAAAATGACATTGAAATCTGTGTACCTGTATTACAAACAGTAGAAAACGAAGTGATAAGTAGCCGAATGCTTCACGGTGGTGAGGCATTATGTATTCTTCATGAAGGCTATTACGACCAGATTTCTTCTTCCTATCAGGCTCTGGTGGATGCCGTGCAAAGCAAACAATTGACCATTCAATATCCAATCCGCGAAATGTACTTGGTGGGTGGAAACTCCAACAGCTCTGATGTCATCCTCAAATATAAAACAGAGATTCAGTTTGTTTTAAAATAGCATCAACAATTTATCCTTGCATGCCGCTTGACAATGTGATAAAATAATTAGTGGTAAGTAAGTCACGGAGATTTCAACACCGAAAAGTGGGCAGCCCCCACTTTTCTTATTATTTCACATAAATTTGGTAACCATAACAGGCGGAGAAAAAAAGCATGAAGAACGAATTTACCCTCGCGTTCAACGAAGTTCTTGAAGACAAGGGGCTTCCCAAAGAGATTATCTTAAAAGCCCTCGAATCGGCAATGGTATCCGCTTACCGCCGTTCTGTAAACGCTTCAGCTCAACAAAATGTTGAAGCTGTAGTCGATACAGAGACCGGAAAAGTGACCATTTATGCCGAAAAAGAGGTCGTGGAAGTCGTTGAAAACGATATCACCGAAGTCGCGCTTGAAGATGCGAGACGTGTCAATCCCGAGATCGAATTGGGTGGATTGATTACCATTGAAACCACCCCCACTGATTTCGGTCGTGTGGCAGCCCAAACCGCCCGCCAGGTCATTCAACAGCGCATCCGTGATGCTGAACGCGCTGCCCAGATCCTCTTCTATGAAAAACAACTCGGCGAGATCGTCAACGGTATGATTCAGTCCGTTAATGCTACCGGCTTGACTGTCGGCCTCGAGATGAAGACCGAAGCCAGCATGCCGCGTAAAGAAATGATCCCGGGCGAACGTTTCCACATCCACGACCGCGTACGCGCCCTGGTGGCTGAAGTCAAAGACAACCAGCGCGGACCTCAGATCATCCTCTCACGCACCCATCGCAACTTCCTGCGCCGTCTGCTTGAAAATGAAGTCCCCGAAATCTTCCACGGCATCGTGGAAATTCGTTCGATCGCCCGTGAACCAGGCCAGCGAGCCAAAGTTGCCGTCTCCGCCACCCAACAGGGCATTGACCCGGTGGGTGCCTGCGTAGGCATCCGCGGCGTCCGCATTCAGGCTATCGTTCGTGAACTGCATGATGAAAAGATTGACGTCATCGAATGGAATCCTGATCCCGCCATCTTTATTGCCAAAGCTATCAGCCCTGCGCGTGTCAGCGGCGTCTATCTAAATGAACAAAAAGTCGGCGGCGGCAAGACTGCCACTGTCGTAGTCCCCGAAGATCAACTCAGCCTGGCCATCGGTCGCGACGGACAGAACGCCCGTTTAGCTGCCAAACTAACCAGTTGGCGCATTGATATTAAGAGCTTGCCAGAAGCCGCTTCAGACTCTCTCTTCAAGATTAAAAATGACGGCTCTTTTGCTGCCATGCTCCTTGTCGAAAAAGAAAACGTCGAAAAGATGGAAGAATACCTTGGCCGCAAAGCTGAGGGGCGCCCCCTCGCACCCGAAGAATTGGATTTCATGTCCAAATTCGTCGATCGTGTCGAACGCAAAGCCACTGCCAAGACTGAAGAACAGAAAAAAGCTGAAGAGACTCAGTTTGAAAAACTCAAAAAACTGGTACCTGCTTCGACCTTCTCTGTTAGCATTCTTGACAGCAATCTGCCCGAACATGTTGCTTACATCCTGCAAGAAGCCGGTGTCTCCACCCTTGGTGAACTGGCCGTGCAGATGAAACTCGAACCGGATAATATCCTGCGCTTGCAGGGAATTGGTCCCCGCGCCATGGTCAACATCGAAATGATGATGGTCGCCCTGGACGAACAATTGGTTGCCGAACAGGAAGCTGAAAAACTTAAAGCTCTGGAACCCGTGGCAGAAGTTGCTGCCGTGGTTGAAGCTCCGGTTGAGGCAAAACTACCGGTTGAAGCTGCTGCTGAAGGTATTGAAGTTCAGGCTGCAGAAGAAAAACCGGCTGCTGAAACCACGGGCACCGAAACAGAACCAGAAGAAGAAATTTCACTCGCAGAAATCTTCACCTTGCGTCCTGAGGTGTTGGATACCACTGTAATCGCCGATGAAGAAGAAGGCGAATCAAGTGACCCGAACAAGAAGAAGAAAAAGAAGAGCAAACATGTCGTTGTGACATATGATCCTGACCGCGATCTCACCATGGTTACCAAGAAGCACAAACGTGGTGGCGGTGAATGGGATTTCGAGGAATAAAAAGCGAGAAGGACCGGTGGCCAGAAAAGCGCAAAAAAGGATTAAACACGTACCTCAGCGCACCTGCATTGGGTGCCGGAGCGTTCTCTCTAAGAGAGAATTGATCCGTATTGTACGCACTCCCCAGGGTATTACGATTGACCCGACGGGAAGAGCTGATGGCCGCGGCGCTTATCTGCACAACATCCGGTCATGTTGGGAGCAAGCAATTAAAGGTCCGATCAATAACGCCTTGAAGGTGGAGTTAACAGCCGCGGATAAAACCAGGCTGGCCGAATATGTGGCAACTTTACCAGAAGGTACTCCCCTTCAAGACGGCCCTACCCAAACTGATGAAGCTGAGGGAACGGCATCATGATCGTCTGATCGAAATCGACTTGCTCAGAGGTACCAGAAGGATGATCTGCTTTTGCAATTGACAGGCAGCATTCAAGGGGGCA
>PNNU01000184.1 GCA_013824385.1 Anaerolinea sp. | reverse complement strand
TTTCATTTTCTTGCTGAAATAGTTTTGAATGAGACGAGTGTTTGCCTCTAGCAGAGCTTGATGGAAGTCATTGTCACTCATATCAGTGAAGTTCAAACTGAGTAAATCTGAGTTCATATGTTTATTTTCATAAAAATCTGCGCAATCTTGTAATAGCCCTTTTTCAATCGCGTAATAATAAAGAGGCGAACCCGGGTAAGGCGTAACCGGACGAATTGTCCTCATTTGGGAACCATCATCATATTTTAGAAGAAAATTCACACCTTTCGTCAAAACATCCTTATTTTCCCCAATATTACCAAAAATGATATTAAAGCCAGGGCTTATTCCAGCCGCCAGGGTAGCTTCGATACCACTGGTAATTTGTTTGGTATTCAATGCCTTATTCATTTTTCTCAATGACTGGTCATCAAAGGACTCAATCCCATAATTGATAAAAACACACCCAGATTCCCTCATAATCTTCAGCACATCTTTTTTTGCATAGTTTAATCGCCCGTTACAATTCCATTTTATATTGATCTGACTTTTTATAAATGCTTCACACAAACTTATCGTTCTATCAATAGAAGACATCAGCAATTCGTCATTGAAGTAAATATAGGTTATTTTATAATTTGACTTTAATAGACGTATTTCTTCAATTATACTTTCAATATTTCGAGGTCTGAAGCCTTCATCCATTCTGTAACAAAAATTGCATTTAAAAGTACACCCTCTGCCGGAAAGAAGAGGCATTACAAAATCGGTGCCGGTGCAATGAGGCATTCTAAGTAGCCTGTAAATGCTCACAGGAAATAATTCATAAGCAGGAAATGGAATATTATCGATATCATTTATAAGTGATCTTCTCTCGTTTATTATGACATTTTCCCCATCCCTATAAGCTATACCCAAAACATCTTTTAAGGGTTGTTGGTTTTCTAACGCATTTATTAATTCGACAATCGTCTCTTCTCCTTCGCCAATACAGACAGCGTCAGCTTCGGTTTTTCTGATAAAATATTCCGGTTCCGGAGCCGGTCCATGCCCTCCAATAATATAAAAGGGCCTATTTTTGGAATTATTAATTGCATACGAAAGAGAAAGAAGCTTCCTGTATTGATAATACCCTCCAATTACACTAACACCTACTATATCATACTTACTTCGATTGAGATGTTCCGTTAAATGAGAGTCAGGATAATGGTATATATCCTGACTATAAATTTCAACTTCATGCCCTTCCTTCTTAAGTACAGAAGCGATATAAGCTAGGCCGATTGGAAATTCGCTCATGTATGATTGGTTGTCGTAAACTACAAGTAAAACCCTCATTTTCAAGACTCCATTAATAAATCATTTACACTCATAATTTCAGCTGGTTCTAATTTTAAGCTATTCAACATCGCCCTAGATCATTTTCATTTGCCAAAAGAAAGATAAAGGGTACTGGTACTTCTAATTAACAGGGTTTGATAACGATTTGGATTTTATAGCCAAGCTGAGCCTTATGAATAAGTTCTCCTGTTAAAAAAGTAATATCACTAGCACCATCACGGTCGCTAAAATAAGGATCCTCATAATCCAAATACTTTTTTAGTACTTGAATTTCATCAATGACTGTTTCCATGTGCAATACTCGATATCCAGCCTTATTGCAAAGCGTTGAAATGGACTTAGGGGTATAAAGATTCACATGTTCGATACCATCAAACATATTGCAGCGTTCCTGGAGAATACGCGCAGCGAGCGAAGAGGAGCTGGGGCATTGAATGAAAATGACCCCATCATCTGCGAGAAGCTTTCGCAGCATTTCGAGATATTGCCAGCCTCTCTTAATGTGTTCAAGAACATCCCACATAGTAATCGCGGTTAGCTTTGTATCAAAGGGTGTCTCTTCCAAAGGGCTATTCCAAACATTGTGGCCTTTCTCGTGCGCAATGATAAATTCGGATCTGTTCAATTCTATTCCATAGGTGTTCCATCCACGTTCTTTAGCTATGTCAAGAAAAAAACCGCTTGAGCAACCTATATCCAAAATGGATCCCTTCTTAACAAACCTCTCAATGCTATACAAGCCTTTCGTATAGATAGATCTGTAAAATTCACTTTCATTTTCATGAGCAGCTGCCTGCATTGCATTGTTGTTCTCATAGTATTTCCGAAGCTCATCATCCTTAAGAACAGGGTTCAGATAAATCATCCCGCATGAACCACACTTCACATATGTTCCGCCATTCTTTATGAATATTATACGATCTGATGTCGCTTCACATACCGGGCAAGCGCGATTTTCCGTCAATTCACTTACGATCAAACCAGAAGATGGGTTGACAAAAGATCGCCGATACACATCGCTGGCTTCGTACATCCTCCGCCTTCCTTCATGGAGCGTTTTTGCATCGCTTTCGCAAATCTTCCTTTCTTCCATAATTGCATCCTTTTGTGACATCAGAATATGTTCCGTGTATTACTTCCAAAACCCTTCAATTCTCGAGCAATCCTGTAATCCCAAACAGGAAGCTTATGCCCACTCTTGATTAATCCACCGCGCGCATGTTCAAGCCCGTCTCCTATAAAATTAAAGAGATGCGCGGTTGAGACTGCGTCAACCCGATTGTCTTTTAACCCTTCTACCAGATGGTCATATTTCCCTGCTCCGCCAGCAATAATCACGGGCATCGGTAAAGTATCAGGCAGGTGATCCAGCATCCCGAGATCGTACCCCTGCCCTGTTCCATCGCGATCAATCGAGTTTAAATAAAGGTCGCCAACGGCATATTGGGAGATTCTTTTAAGCCACTCAGCGAGTGTCCCCTCAATACACCTGCTACCATTCTCGGTCCAAATCTGGTAGCCGCCCCCATGCACGCTCTTGGCATCAACCGATGCCACAACGCATTGCCGGCCAAATTCAGCCGCAAGTTCATCAATGAGTTGCGGGTTGTTGAAGATCTGAGCATTAATAACCACTTTATCAGCACCGGACCGGAGCAATGTTCTGGCGTTTGCAACTGATCTAACCCCCCCACCGGCCGCAATGGGAACAAAACAGCCCTCAGTAAGTGCTTTAAGGTGTTCGCAGAAGCGGGAGAGATCACGATTACCTCTTGAAACATCCAGAACAATCAGCTCATCAATAGAAAAAGCGACACGGGAAAAGTCATAGTTTTTCTGAAGCCAGAGCAAATCTCCAACTTTTTGAAGCCGGAAATTACGACTGAGCATAAATGCCCCTTGGTTATAAAGAAGGGCAAAAATCATTCTTTTTTTTAGCATATCATCTGCAAATCTTCAGAAAGTTGTTGAGCAGGATCAGCCCATTGGTCTGACTTTTTTCTGGATGAAACTGGGTGCCGCAAATGTTATCGATTTCGAATCCCGAAAGAAATTCTATTCCATAAAAAGATGAACAGGTTCTTCCACCCAAGTTATCTGGCAACATCCGATAGGAGTGAACAAAGTAAAAATCCGCTGTATCCGGCAGATCACAAAAAAGCCCATCTTTTTCAGAAAATCGGACTGTATTGAATCCAATGTGAGGGACTTTATTTTTTCCCACTTCTTGTGCAGTAAATTTGTCCACTTGGTTTGGAATTAAACCTAAACCAGGTGTCTCGCCATCCTCGGTGCCATAAGAACCCATCAACTGCATACCGAGGCAAATACCTAATATTTTACAGCCTCGCGTTTTGACGGCTTCCTGAATTGCCTGATCAAGACCAGACTCCCGAAGCGCCACCATCGCTTTTCGAAACGAGCCAACCCCTGGCAACACAAGACAATCTGCTAATCGAACGTCATCCGGGTTACTACCTATTTCCGGTTCACCGCCCACATAACGAAGCGCATTCAACACCGACCAGATGTTGCCCATTCCATAATCTACGACCGTTATGCTTTTATCAGCCATCATTCGATCCGAAAGTTCGGCGTCCACCGACCGGCAACTTTTTCGAACAACTCTTTATTAGCCCACTTATCGAGCACATCTTCAAAAACTTCCCTTGTCATCTGGTAATAATCCAGATAGGTCTCAAGAAAGTCTTCAGGGTAAAGTCCATCATAAAGGCGGACGAGATTGATTGCCTGTTCTCGGGTCATGGCTCCTCGACGAATTTCGATCCCCGCATCCTGGGTAGCCCGACCAAAACCGAATTTGAGATACATCATATAAGTATGAAGCGCATAAAGGGCCTGATCATTCTGAGCAAAATTCGTAAATGTGCCACTGTTTGTTTCTGAAGACTCCTCCAGACCGCAATGTTGTTTCGCCACCAAGTAATTTCGGTAAGGATCCCAGGATTCGAAATAGGACCAGTGCGTAATGTTTAACTCCTTACCCTTCAATTCTTCTGCTGTAGGGAATAAATAGAAGTACAATTGCGAGTCAGAAAGACCGGAAGACCGCAATACCTTCTCATGGCCACCTTCCAAATAAATTCTTTTCATATATGCAATGTCATAAATCGCACGGTTTTTTGATTCTGTCGAGCCCCCGTATTCAACCTCTCCGTCTTCGCCATAAAACAGGAGCGGAATGTTGAGGTTTACTGCCAGGCGGACGACAGCGGCCTGAATAGCCACCAACCAGCCAAAATATGGAAAGCCTTTCTCGATAAACCCCTGTCGATTGAGGATGCGCATGACATCTGCATCTGGATTGATCTGAATATGATTATACCCACTATCGATATAGTTCCTGAGATTCTTGTTTCCCAATTCAAGCGAGAGTGCAGGCGTGACTGTGACTGCAAGAGGATTCATCCCATATTTATTCTTTAGCTGATAAGACACATAAGAACCATCTTTGCCTCCACTGACAGGAATGACACAATCAAATCCGCCTGAATTGGATCGGTACTTCTCAAGAATCTCCAGTAATTCCTGTTGCCGGAAGCTCCAGTCCAGTGTTTTTTTTTCCTCCATCCACTGGCAGGCATTACACCACCCCCTTTCGTCAAACGAAATCCGGGGGCGTGTGGACATATTCAAACAATTACTGCACCAAAATACTTTTTTTGCTGATTTTACAGTCATTAAAAGATTACCTTATTCATTCGTTATTCAAAGAGTTGCTATCCTGATTGTTACCAGGCATTCAAACCTCCATCCACAATGATATTTTGCCCCGTGACATAACTTGATGCGTCTGAAGATAGATACAGCAGCGCACCGACCATCTCATGGGCATTTGCCATCCGGTTCAAGGGGATACGGAAAGAGTAGCGGTGTTTGAATTCATCATTTTGACCGCTTTCCGTGCCGCCCGGGGTCAAAGTATTTACGCGAATTCCTTTGTCAGCCCAATAAGTCGCCAGATGCCTGGTCAGCCCAATCACACCAGCTTTGGAAGTCGAGTAAACAGCCGGGGTATTTATCTGTCGATCGAGGTAAAAAGAACCCTCGTAGATGCGGTGGTCGGGGGCCATCACTCCGTAAATGGATGCAGTTTGGACAATGCTGCCTCCCTTACCCTGAACAACCATCTGCTTGCCAACTGCCTGGGCAACCAGAAACATACCGTCCAGATTCACGGACATTATCTTTCGCCACTGATCCAGACTGTACTCCTCGAACGGTGAGAAAAAGGCATCCAAGTCATCAGACTTACCCGCAGCGTTGTTGTGTAGAATGTTGATTTCTTCAAACTCGGATATCACACGCGAAACCATTTTCTTTACAGATGTGGGGTCTGACACATCGCAGCCAATCCCAATGACCTGAACCTTGTACCGCACATTGAGAACTTGAGCAAGTTCAATCGCCTTGTCTTCCTGTAAATCCACCACAGCAACCTTTGCACCCGACTCGGCAAGTCCGGCACAAAAATGTTGACCTAGTATCCCAGCCCCTCCTGTCACGACGGCAACCTTCCCCGTCAAATCAAACAAGCCCCGATAAGAAATTTCGCTCATGTTATGGCCCGTTTCCTCATGATAATTTCCACAATTTCAAAATCCAATTCGGTATCGATATCGATAGAACGTTCTTCCGGCATCACAAAGAGCCGCGTATCGGCGTTAAACACCGTCGGATAGTCGAACAAAGCAGACCGCTTCCAGACATAAATCGATGCATTCATGTCAAAACACTGTGGCGAGTCCTGACGACGGACAATTGGTTCTTTCAAAGGCTTCGAGAGCCTGACCACACCAGCAACATCAGTTTCCACTAAATTGAAATAAGGTGATCGCCGCGCAGGCGCTGCAGTAATGACATTTGAAACGTTACTTCTCTCCAGCAGATCGACAGCGCCCTTTATATCTTCAACCGATCGCAACGGCGAGGTGACATCTATATCCACTATGGTATCAAACGTTTTTCCAACAAATCGCTCTGCTACTTCGACACAGTGACGGATTGCGGGTATTTTGGCTGCAGTATCGCTGGCTAATTCCGCTGGACGGTCAACCAGCAAATCAACAGCGTGACTACGGGCTGCATCCAGAATAGCGGCTGAGTCGCTGCTCACAGCTATCAGATCGAAAAGCATGCTGGATTTTGCCTGGTCTATGGCGTAATAAAGCAGAGGTTTCCCGGCAAGCGGGCGTATATTCTTGTTTTTGACCCCCTTGGAGCCACCTCTTGCACAGATGGTGCAGATACGCTTCATCGTTCAATCCAGATATGCGACAGAGCTGCCTGCTCTGCAGATTGAATCGTATATAAGGTTTCCATAGCCTCACTCCATGTACAAAGCCCTTTGATTTTTCCAGCCAGCATGGCTTGATGTTGCGCGCGATAGGTATCGTCTCTTACCATAATGAACGTTTCCTTTACACCATCAATCTCCAGTGTGCTATTGATCAAGTCAACTCGAACTGTATGGTGATTCGTATTTACTGAAATTTCCCGGCGAGGTACACGGTCCAGGTAGTTTAAATGAATGGAAACTAGTGGACAAAATTCTGTCACCATTAGTAGAGAAAAAGCGT
>PNNU01000183.1 GCA_013824385.1 Anaerolinea sp. | reverse complement strand
CTTCCAACTCAAGAACAGGATATACCTTATTGGTATGAAAATCTTTATGATGCAAATCATCCGGTGGTTGGTGTTTCATGGTTTCAGGCTCGTGAGTACTGCACTTCTATACAATCCCGTCTGCCAACTGAAGCCGAGTGGGAAGCCGCTGCCCGTGGTGTGGGAGCCAAGATTTATCCTTGGGGCGGGAATAAACCAAATTGCGATTATTCAAATTTTAAGGGTTGTCGTGAACCAGCAGAACCATATGAAGTTGGATCCTTAACCTACGGTGCCAGTGATTTCAAAGCCTTCGATATGGTCGGGAATGTCTTTGAATGGGTCGGCGATTGGTACGCAGAAGAGTATTATGCTTCTTCTCCATCCGCCAATCCCACTGGCCCCATGAGCGGAACAAAAAGAGTATATCGAGGCGGAAGCTATAAATCCGCAAAAGATGAGATTAGTTCAATTCTTAGGTTTGCTCAAGAACCAGAAAAACAAACCTCTGATTTAGGATTTCGTTGTGTTTTATCAGGTGATCCATCCACCGAATCAGCTCTGAAAATAGGGCAACCTTGCAAGGTTATGGCAATGAACAATCCAATCAAAACTCAATCCACTTCTACACCTTTTCCATGCTCCTCTGCTTCTGTAACAGGCTATTGTCAATTAATAAGTGGAAAGGCATCATATGGAGTGGATATCAACCAGGCGGGTTGTCTGGGAAATGTGCTCCATTCCATGACCGCCAATTCACAACCACTTTCTTGCGAGATTACTCAACTCACAAATGGTGGAAACAGATACACATGTACCTTTCCGGGCATGGCACAAGGTATAAAAGTCAACGTGAGTTATTGTCATGCCATCAATGCCCCCAATGTCACGCAAACCTGCCCAACCGGTTATCAATTGGATCAAAATTCGAAGTTTTGCGAATCCGCGTATCCGAAATTACCAGAGCCTCCATGTCCAAATGATTTTCTGGATGTACCACCTTATGGATGTTTACCTTTGAATGACCCTATTATGGGAGGCTGCCTTATCGGATACTATTCGATCGAATCCAATTTGTCTTCAGCGTGTATGCCTTTAAATAATTGTATGTTATCCAATTCACCAGAGACATGTGTCAATACCCCATGCGAAAAGGATCTAAATTTCAATACCACCAAAGGATGTTGTGACTCACCTGTTTTACCCAAAAATAACTGCCCAACAAATCTTCTCTACAATTCTGATCAAAATATATGTATTGGATCACAGTTGTTACCCAATGATTGCACTATTGCAGAAATAATAATCCCCTACTGTCCAACATTGACACCAACCGCTTCACCTACATCAAAACCTCAATCATTAACCTGTTCAGATATTAAAGATCCAACGGTCTGTCTGAATAACGGGTGTGATTGGTTGGAAGGCTTTTTTAGATGCAATTAGCCAACAAAAAAACAGACTTCTTTCGAAGTCTGTTTTTTTGTCAGGGGTGGCTTATGGGGGTTGAACCCACAACCCTCGCATCCACAGTGCGATGCTCTGCCATTGAGCTAAAGCCACCATGAGCGAAGGGATTTTATCACAGCCTGAATGGTTAAACAAGCATTTTCTTAATCTTCACTACCGCTTCTTCTCTCTTCATGGTTTCTTGTGAACCACTTTTCAGGTCTTTGAGCGTGACTTTGCCTTCGGCTTCTTCATCCGGACCAATCACGAACGCCAGTTTAATGCCAAGACGATCAGCGTATTTAAACTGTTTCTGCAGTTTTGTGACTTCAGGGTAGCAAATGGTTTTAATCCCATTCGCTCGTAATTCTGAGGCAAGCTCCACAGAGCTTAATGTCAGTGACTCATCAAAAATGGTTACCAAAACGGTTTTTTCAAAAGTTTTAAACTCAGGCAGTTTTTCATACTTCTCAAGCAGATAGGTAATCATCATATCGCCCATGGCGAAACCAACGCCGCCGAGCGGAGAACCGCCCACATCACCGATAAGATTGGAATAATGGCCCCCGCCCAAGACGGATCGGCCGTCACCGCCTACGTCCCAGGCTTCAAACACAAGTCCGGTGTAATAATCCAATCCGCGGATGATTTTGGGATCATAGACAACATACTCATCCACACCCATACTCAGAAGGATTGAAAATACCTGACAGAGGTAAGGAGATTCTTTCCAGAGATCTTTGTTTTCAAGCAAAGTCACCACACCTTCAAGCTGTTTTTGGGTCAATCCGGCTTCAAGAGCTGTGGCTTCCCATTTCTCGTAGGGCATTTTATCTTTGCGGTCAATTAAACGAAAAACTGCTTTCTTTAAATCGCTGACCACACCGAGTTTTCCCAGTTCTGCGTCAATCAGTTCACGATGATTAACCAACACCCTTACCTGGTCTGGCGTAATTCCTGTGGATTGAAGGAACTTCACGCATATAGCGATCAACTCAGCATCGGCTTCAGCGGATTCCACTCCGATCATGTCAATATTCCATTGAAAGAACTCGCGCGAGCGTCCCTTTTGCGGACGTTCGTA
Organism: Anaerolinea sp.; assembly: GCA_013824385.1. The sequence continues at coordinate 4,420 of PNNU01000183.1, read as the reverse complement.
TCGCCAGAACGGACCAAATGACCACCAGCGCAGCGGATAGAGGAGTTCGTTCTGTTTTTGCGCCACCATACGCGCCAATGATGGGGTTAATTCAGGCCGCAGGGTAATCAAATCCCCTCCACGGTCAGGGAAGACAAAGGACTGCTCTTTAACCAATTCCTCCCCGGATTTGGCGGCATAGAGGTCAATTTTTTCCAGAAAGGGGCCATCCCATTCCTCATATCCAAATTGAGTGGCGATGTCTTCAATCCTGGCATACAACCATCTTCGCAATTCCATCTGCCTGGGATAAAACTCCCTGGTTCCTTTAACAGGCTGAATTAATGTTTTCATGGCAAGTCCTTCAATTCTTTCATATGATGATTTGATTTTAACATGATTAGCCCCAGCCTTGCATTTTCGTTTTTTATTATCTCTTGTCAATAATGACCTGTATAAAGTATCATATCGAGAGAATATTTCTGTTTTTATTCCTACAAGCCAGGCTGGTACTTTATGAATGTTAGAGATTTAATAAAACTAATCGATGGTCATCTTTACAACCCTTCTGCAAACCTCGACCGTGAAGTAAAAGGGGGTTGTGGAGCCGATTTAATGAGTGACGTGCTGGCTTCCATCCAACCTGAAGCAGTATTGCTGACAGGGCTATGCAACCCACAGGTTATTCGCACTTCAATGATGGCTGATGTGGCTGCTGTGATCATCGTCCGCGGAAAGACACCTCCACCAGAAACCATCGATCTTGCCTCACAGGAAGAACTCGCGCTGATATCTTCTCCTTTTGGAATGTTTGAACTCTGCGGCAGGTTACATCGCGCTGGATTACCCAGCCTCGAACGTGCAGTTGGAGATGAACCTTGCTCTTGTGATGAATAAGTCTTAATCAGGAGTAAAATGGGCGACATCTCTCGAATTCAAAAACGTACTGTTACGGATCAAGATGCAGAGAATATAACCCGTGTAGAAGAGCTTGCATATGAATTAAAAGTGGAAGCAGTCATGACCAAGGAACCGATGACTGTTACATCACAAACCTCAATGCGAGAAACACTCGATCTTTTCCGACAAGTTAGAATTTCAGGCGCCCCTGTTGTTGACAACAACAAACTGCTCGGAATTATCAGCATTGAAGACTTAATCCGCAGCCTGCAAGAAAACGATCTTTCCTCACCTGTTTCAAAATATATGAGTTCCACCATATTAACAGTTCATGGCAGTGATCCTGTCATTGAAGCGTTGAAGTTATTCGTCAATACCAACAAAGGGCGTTTGCCTGTTCTTGACGAAGACAACAAACTGATTGGCATTATCACTAAAGGGGATATCACCAGCGGCATTTTAACCGCCTTGCAAAAAGATTACCACGCTGAAGAAATCAGACGTTACCGCGCCAGCCACCTTTTTGAGGATATTAATTCAGACCGCTCGAGTTTGATCTTACGCTACAACATCAGACAGGGTGATTTCATCCACGGCGGTTCGGCTTCATCGGCCATCAAACTGGCCTTGCTTCGCCTCGGCGCCACCCCGCAAATAGCACGCCGCACCGGTATTGCGGTTTATGAAGCCGAAATGAACCTGATCATCCATTCGACCAACGGCGGTGTCATCCGCGTAGAAATTGAACCGCATCAGATCTCCATCAATATATCCGACGACGGACCAGGCATCGAGGATATCGAACTGGCCATGAAACCCGGCTATTCCACTGCCACAGAAAACGTCCGCGAACTGGGATTTGGCGCCGGCATGGGGCTGGTCAACATCAATCGCTGTGTGGATTCGATGCGGCTGGAGTCCGTTTTTGGTAAGGGAACCAACTTAAGGTTAAAAATATTACTCCAAAGTGAAGAGACCGTCGGCGAAGCATCCAGCACTAACAAGGAGAATTGATATGAATCTACAAGAAGTCATTACCGCTTTAAGCTTGACTGTGCTTACCGATCCCAAGGATTTTACTTCCATTGAACCAACCTGTGGATATTCGTCTGACTTGCTTAGCTGTGTAATGGCAGGCGCGCCTCACAAATCGATTTGGGTCACCTTGCAAGCTCATTCCAACATAATCGCAGTCGCCACTTTGCTGGAATTGTCGGCCGTAATCATCACTGAAGGCGCCATGCCTGAGCCTCCGACCCTGGCAAAAGCAAATGAAGAAGGTGTTGTTTTATTGAGTACAGATAAACCAACTTTTCACGTTATTGGAAAACTTTGGGATTTAGGTTTCCGTTGTGAGACTACAGAATAATTAGCATATAATCTGGCTAAGTTGATCAAACCCTTCAAGACCGATCTGCATGTTCATACCGTTCTCTCTCCATGCGCTGAAGTGGAGATGATTCCTCCCCTGATCGTGGAATATGCCCTCGACCTTGGGATAAACCTGATCGCCATTACGGACCACAATTCATCAGCCAATATCGAGGTAGTTCAAAAAGCCGCCCAAAATACTCCGCTGCATGTCTTCCCCGGCATGGAGATTCAAACCCGCGAAGAAGTTCATTCTTTATGTTTATTCGACACACTCGAACAGATGATGCTGTTTCAGAAACTGGTCTCAGAATCGCTGCCTCAGATTGAAAATGATGCCGAACATTTTGGAGAGCAATTTGTCGTGGATGAAACCGGCGATTTTATCCGACGTGAAGAACAACTGCTGCTTGTCAGCTCCAGCTTGTCCATAAACGATGCGTGGAAAGTTGTAACCAACCTTGGGGGGTTGTTCATCCCGGCACACGTGAACCGCAAAGCTTTTGGACTCCTTGAAAACCTGGGATTGGTACCCACTGATATACAAATTGAAGCGCTGGAGATTTCAAAACACATCAGTCCAGCTGAAGCCGTAATACAATTTCCGCAAATCAAGGGCTATCCTCTTATTCAAGACGGTGATGTGCATCGCCTGGATGAATTTAACGGCAAAATGATCCTTTTCATCGAAAGACCGTCTATAGAAGAAATTCGCATGGCAATCCATAACACTAATGATCGGATGATAGGTTTTTCGTGATTAATTTCACCAAATATCGGGTAAAATACTTATTCGAATAACAAAACAATTTAAATATCGCCCTTTACGATTATTCTCTTCCATATTTACTTGCGGAAGAGCATAATGAAACAAGTCTGGATATCCAACAGTAGATATGATGACATTCAGTCATTGTCGCTTGCAAGTTGAACTTGTAAACTAATAAAGGCAATATGTGTAATCACACACAATTTGTCTGATTAAATAAGATTGGAGTCTTTTTGATGTCGGCGACCGCAGTAACAGTCCAGAAAAACAATCCTTTAACAGATCCTGTAAGAAAACAGTTGATCGATCAAATTGTCGATCAGAATAAAGAAAGACCTGGCGCTACCATGGTGGTTTTGAACGAGGTTCAATCTGCCATTGGTTTTATTACCCCCGAAATGCAAGCCTATATTGCTGACCGGCTTCAGGTTCCTGCTTCTCGTGTCCATGGGGTTGTGTCCTTCTATTCGTTTTTCACTACCAATGCCCGCGGAACTCATACCGTGAAATTCTGCATGGGGACTGCTTGCTATGTTGGTGGAACTCCTGCTTTGATAGAAAAAACAAAGCAAATTCTTGGCGTTGAACCTGGAAAAACCACTCCTGATGGCAACATCACGGTTGAGATTTGCCGTTGTGTTGGCGCCTGTTCACAAGCGCCGGTTATCGTGGTTGATGAAGATGTGATTGGCAGAGTAAAACCCAACAAAATGCCGCAGATTCTCAAACCCATCCAGATAGTTGCTGAGTAACCCTTGCGAGAACTCTCACTTCACCTTTTGGATATCGCTGAGAACAGTATCTCGGCAAAAGCAAAAGACATCATCATCGAAGTGATTGAAGATTTACGGATTGATCTTTTACAACTGAGTGTTCAAGATAACGGTTGCGGAATGCCACCTGAAATGGCAGCCAGCGTGATAGATCCTTTTGTCACCACCCGCACCACCCGAAAAGTAGGTTTAGGAATTCCTCTGCTTAAAGAAGCTGCAGAATTGTGTAATGGAAGCCTAAATTTGACCTCCGAAGTGGGTGTGGGAACCAGCATCGTGGTGAAATTTCAACACAGCCACATTGACAGAATGCCCCTGGGAGATATCACCACCACCTTGCTTCACTTACTGGTGGCAAATCCTTCAGTTCATTGGGTCTTCAAATATCGATTCAACGAGAATGAATTTATCTTCGATGATGAACCAGTCAAAGCTGAAATTGAAGGAATTTCGTTATCTGAACCTTCCATCTTGAATTGTTTACGTGAAATGCTCCAATCAGGCATTGATGATGCCAGAGCAGGAAACGTATCATAACCAATATCAAAGTCTGCATAAGAGGAAAAAAATGTCAACAATTAAAAGCCTTGAAGACTTAAAGAAAGCCCGTGAAGAAGCTCTGAAAAAA
>PNNU01000182.1 GCA_013824385.1 Anaerolinea sp. | reverse complement strand
TCTTGATGCGCGGAAACCTTGCCGACCTCGACCCAGAGGTATTGAAACTAACCGAATTCGAAAAGGAACGTCAATTTCGCAAGTTGATCTTGATCCCTTCTGAGAGTACTGCACCGGCAGCCGTTCGCGAGTCATTGGGATCGGTATTTCAGAATATTTATGCAGAAGGGTATCCAGATGAAGAAATGCGCTGGATGACCGAATCGCAAATCCTCGATTACCCTGCCCGTTTGACTTACTACCGTCGCAACGCCGATCCTCGCTATTACAAGGGCGTGGAATACGCCGACCTTATTGAAAGCCTTGCACGCCGCAGATGCGCTGAAACCTTCGCGACCGATCAGATCAGTGCGGACCAAATCTACGTCAACGTTCAGGCGCTCTCTGGCGCCCCAGCCAATAACGCAGTCTATAATGCTCTGATTGAAGTCGGTGACTCCATCCTTGGCATGAACCTGCTTCATGGCGGACACCTCACACATGGCTCCTCTGTCAACCGTTCTGGCAAGCTTTTCAAGGTATCTCATTACAATGTAGACCCGATTACCGAACAAATCGACTACGACAAAGTTCAGCAGCTTGCATTGGAATGTAAACCAAAAATTCTCATTTGCGGATACTCTTCTTATCCGTTTGTACCAGATTGGAAACGCTTCAGAGAAATCGCTGATTCTGTGGGCGCTTATTTGCTGGCGGATGTGTCGCACATCGCTGGCTTGATTGCGGCCAAAACCATTCCTTCACCAGTTGGGTATGCTCACATTATCACTTTTACCACCCACAAAACCATGTGCGGACCTCGCGGTGCCTGCATCATCACTACTGACGCTGCCCTTTCAAGAAAGATCGATAAGGGCGTATTCCCCGGTGAACAAGGTGGACCGCATGTACACGTCTTTGCCGCTCTTGCCACCACCTTCAAGATCGCCCAAACCAAAACATTTTCAGATCTACAAAGCCAGATTGTCAAGAACAGTACCGCCCTTACCAATCAACTCCAATCCCGCGGCATGCGCATCCCCTTTGGCGGCACCAATACCCACATGGCCAACCTGGATTGTAAATTAATCAAAGGTCCTGATGGCACGACCCTTTCTGGTGATATGGCCGCCCGTATTCTGGATGTAGCCGGCATTGTGCTTAATCGCAACACCATCCCTGGTGATAAAACAGCTAACAATTCCTCTGGAATCCGCTTTGGCACACCCTGGATGACCCAGCGCGGTTTGAAAGAAGCCGACATGGTGGAAGTAGCCAATATCATGGTTGATTTGCTGCAAGCTTGCACGCCCTACTCTGTTGAAACGCGCAAAGGTCTTAGCGCCCGCGCCAAGGTGGATTTCAAGGTTTTGGAAGACGCCAAGAAACGCGTCAGAACTCTTTGTGAAAAAGCTGGCACCGACATTGATTACCAAAAGAATGGCTATCCGCAGTTCTATCATCTGGATGACCAATCCGCCAGCAAATCCGAATTTGCGACATTAAAAATAAGCGGCCCCAGTCTTCGTCAATACATCTCCTACTGCTTCAGTTCGGATGTGGAAGCACTTGAGGCATCGCAGTCCCAAAAAACCTCATTAGCCACTCCCCTGGGCATCATAGATGGCACCATCGCCAACGTGGACGGCAACTCTTATCGTTTCTCCTTTTCAAAAGAGAAATTCGGTCTGGCAGCCACCTTCCTTCGCGGTTTGGCTGAGGGGTACATTACCTTTGATCAAGATGTTCCCCGCCGCATCCCTGGCAGCGTGGTAGTCACAGAAGATCTTGAGTCTGCTCCGGTCAAAGCAGATGGAACATTGGTTGTCAGCCCAAAACCCTTCTTCATCGGACAGACTCTACAATCAGGTTCTCATCTGCCTACTTTTGAGTGGATAGAAAAAGAATCACTAGAACTTTTTAGAACCCCGCTTTATGAAACGCATAAAAAAATGGGCGCCAAGATCATCCCCTTTGCGGGATGGGAAATGCCCGTCTGGTACACCTCGGTGGTCGAAGAGCATCTTGCATGCCGGCAGGTCGCTGGCTTATTCGATGTTTCTCATATGGGTGTCTTCCAGGCAGAAGGTGTTCATGCCAGCCTCTTCCTTGAAACCGTCTGCGGAAATGACATCAGTTCTCTCGCTGTTGGAGAATCCTGCTACACTCACTTCCTGGATCCTAATGCAAATGTGATTGACGATACACTCGTTTACCGTCGTGACACTTTCAAATATCTTGTGGTGGTCAATGCTTCGAATGATTCCAAAGATTGGACCTGGTTGAACGCAGTCCGTGAAGGCAAAGTCATGATCGATCCGCAGCGACCGTGGATTAAGGCATTTGGCACAGGTGTAAACCTGCGCAATTTGCGTGACCCTAAAGCTGGCGCTGACATGCGTGTGGATATAGCCCTGCAGGGACCAAAATCAAGAGACATACTATTGTCACTTGGCTGCGACACTGCCGCCCAGAAGAAAATCAAAGCCTTGAAACGCACAGAATTATGTGAAGCCGTTGTTGGCGGTTTTGATTTGGTGGTTTCACGCACCGGTTATACCGGCGAGAAAATGGCCTTCGAATTATTCGTCCACCCCGACAAAGTCGTTGCCCTCTGGGATGCCATTTGTAAGGCCGGCGAACCTCTGGGGATGAAAGCTTGCGGCTTGGGCGCTCGCGATTCCTTGCGCACTGAAGCCGGTCTTCCCCTTTACGGTCACGAAATGGGAGGCAAAGATAACTTCAGCGTTTCAGAAGCCGGGTTTGGCTCCTATGTCAAAACCTACAAACCCTGGTTCATTGGCCGCGCCGCGTTTATCGAAAAAGAAAAAGCCCGTGCAGGCATCGTGGCGCGCTTTAGATTTTCTGAAAAAGGTGTACGCATGGCGCATAATGGCGATCCTGTCATGGATGCCAAGGGAAAAGTAATTGGCAAAGTCACCAGTTGCGCCGTTGACAAAGAAGGTTTTTTGACCGGTCAGGCCTTTGTCGAAACGCGTTCTGCCGTGGTTGGCACCCCCATCTCCATCTTCCAGGGCGCGGATAAATTAGCCCCTGTCGCACCATCCTCGTTAGAAACCGGAGATCGTGTCTCATTACCGACTCCAGCCGTTGTTGTCAGCCGTTTTCCAATTTCTTAATTCATTTAGGATAAGAGAAGGAGCAATAGATCAATATGCAAACTCCGTGGGATTTCCGCTATGCACAACGTACGCAACGTATGAAGGCCTCAGCTATTCGGGAGTTATTGAAACTTACCGAAATGCCTGATGTAATTTCATTTGCTGGTGGTCTTCCTGCACCGGAGGTTTTTCCGGTAGAAGAGTTCCGCCGTGCCTGCAATTACGTACTGGATCATAATGGTGCAGAAGCCTTGCAATATGGCACCACGGATGGCTATGTGCCATTACGCGAGATGATTGCCAGATATACCAACCGTCTGGGTATTGGCGTCAGTAAAGACAATATTATGATCACCTCCGGCTCTCAACAGGCGCTCGATCTGATTGGAAAGATATTCATCAATCACGGCGATCGCATCCTGGTTGAAAACCCGACCTACCTTGGGGCCATCCAGGCCTGGAATGCTTACGGTGCGGATTACATCCCCGTCGCGTTGGATGACGAAGGTATGGACACCCGCCAATTGGAAGATGCACTGCGCAAAGGACCTAAATTTATTTATGTACTTCCGAATTTTCAAAACCCTACCGGCTGCACCCTCACCCTCGAACGCCGAAAACAATTAATCAAGCTGGCCGATCAATATGGCGTGCCCATCATTGAGGATGATCCTTACGGACAATTGCGGTATGAAGGCGAAGACTTGCCCGCGGTCGAACTGCTCGATTCTCAAATGCGCGACAAAACGAACGCTTATACCGGTAATGTGATTTATTTGTCAACTTTCTCAAAAATCCTTGCCCCTGGCCTCCGTCTAGCCTGGGTGATCGCCCCCACCGAAGTAATTAATAAACTGGTACTCGCCAAGCAAGGCGCGGATCTGCATACCTCCACCTTCAATCAAATTGTGGCACATGAAGTTGGCCAACATGGCTATTTGGATCGACATGTCAAACTGATTCAAGATACTTACCGTGAACGCCGTAATGTAATGATCGAATCATTGGAAGAACACATGCCCAACGGCGTCAATTGGACGAATCCCCAGGGCGGATTATTCTTGTGGGTTACCATGCCAGATCAGATCAATGCCGTGGATATGTTCAAAGATGCTGTGGCTCAAAAAGTCGCCTATGTACCTGGTGAGAATTTTTACGCCTGCGGTGGTGGATCAAATACCATGCGCCTCAATTTTTCATGCACCAAACCCGAATTGATTAACGAAGGCATAGCAAGGCTAAGCAAAGTGATTAAACTAAAGCTGCGCGAAGGATAATTCGGCTCAATCTCTGGGTGACCACAATTTAAAGTCATTGAAAATTGATCCTCCGACAAATTCCAGCAAAATGGAATTATCGGGGATCAATTTTGTATCTATGGGCAGGAACCAATCCAGAAAAGCCAGTAACCGTTTGGCTTCGACATATTCCATGGTGCCATGATTTACCTGCCGCAACAATGGTTCGACCAAGGTCTTCAACACAGAAAGTTCATAGACCAGAGCAGAATTAAACAATTTGTTTCCATATTCTTGATATGGGAAAATATAATCTTTTTCACCATGCTGCACCGAGTCCCAATTCCGAATGGTCTGTTGGGCTGTATATCCTCTTTCACGTGAGTCGCGGACGATTCGCCGTAACAAACGGGTATCGGTAGTCGAAATGCGGTTGTAGCGATCCAGATTGAGCTGTGTCAGGCATGACGCATAAATCTTGAAGGTCGAAGCGGGATCTATATCCGGCAGCAATTTAGGGTTCAGCCCATGAATGCCTTCGAGGATGATCATCTGATCGGGCCGTAGTTTCACCACCTGACCAGGTTTGCTTAAGCCTTCTCTGAAATCATAGTGGGGCATTTGAATTTCTTCACCTGCTATAAGGCGCTTGAGGTCGTTTGCCAATTGTTTCGTATTCATGGCGCCGATCGCTTCAAAATCAAATTTACCTGATTTATCTTTAGGAGTATCCTCGCGGTTGACAAAATAATTATCCATCTCAACCGGGAAGGGTGAAAAACCATTCGCCAATAATTGGACAGTCAATCTTTTAGAGAAAGTAGTCTTTCCTGACGAAGAGGGTCCAGAAATAAGAATGATGCGCGATTCATCTGATTTCTCGGCAATGTGCTGGGCAATATCAATGATTTGAAGTTCATGTAAGGCTTCAGAAACAAGGATGATTTCTCTGATATTTCCAGCTTGAATGGTGTCATTGAGCGCCCCAACCGATTCGATTCCCAGACGGTGAAGCCAATTTCCGTATTGTCTGAAGGTACTTAACAGTTTGGGATAACTGGACATTGGACCAATGGATTTTGGGGAATTTCTCCGCGGGAAGCGTAAGACAAACCCATCCCCCAACAAATCCAGGTCAAACCATTTTAGATAGCCAGTGGAAGGCACCATATACCCATGATGATAATCTTGATGCTCGCCAAGGCTGTACAACACCAGGTATTCCTTCTGTCTGTATTTAAGCAGTTGAACTTTATCAGCCAGCCCTTTTTCTTGAAAATAATTGATTGCATCATCCAACGGAACTGTTTGCCGTGTGAATTGGAGGTTTTCTACGACCAATTCTTTCATTCTTTTTTTTAGCTGTTTGATCTCGTGGATCGTAAAATCATTCTTTGAAAACACTTGGCAGTAATAACCACCTGAAGAAACTGAATGATCAAGCGTCATCTGTGCTTCGGGAAATAATTCTTCAAATGCTGCTTCCATCAAGAACGTGATTGATCGCCGGTAAATGCGTGACCCGTCGTCATCTCCCATGGTGATCAGGCGTATTCTTGAATCCAGCTCAATCGGATAGGTGAGTTCTCGTAATTCTCCGTTCACCACTGCACCCATGACAGGAGGGTTATCCCACTCAGGTAACATTTTTATTAAGGCTTCAAGCGTGTCACCGCGTTGGCCAGTGAAAACTCTACCGTCGGGCAGAATGATTTCGATGGTTGGTCGGTCTGAATTAATTTTTGTGTTCGGTGACTCTAGATTATTGGATGTCATATGATTCTCGAATTTCAGATTTTAACTGATTATAATTCTCAATCAGAAGAAGGAATACTAAAATAGGTTTTTATAAAAAATTGATATTTTTATGGAGTGATTATGGAACCCAATTACACAAATCTTGATCCTGAAGAACGAACGAATAAATTCCTGGCTGTCATATCCGTCCTTCTAGGTTCTGCAAGTATTTGTGCTGGAATTGTTCCCATCATTGGTGTAATTGGTGGAGCCATCAGCCTTTTTGCCGGGATTCGTGGTCGTCGCTCAGAGTCAAACAAACTGGCTACACTTGGAATTGTGATCTCTGCTTTTGCATTAACGATTTCAGTAGTTTATGCTATTTTTGTCCAGATTGGTAAAGCAGGAAACCCCTGATTACTTAATTAATCTATTTTTTTTGAGATACAAACAACATTCGATCAAGTAGAGTTTTTTGCAGTATTGCAAAAACGATCACTATCGGTATAGACATAATAACAAACATGGAAGCCAGAATGCTCCAGGGTTGGGCATTTCCAGTTTGGACCATCGCATAAATAGACATGGCCAATGTCACAGTATCTGCCTTGTCTACAAACAGCCATCCCATAGCAAATTCGGAATACCCCATCAAGAACGCGATCAATCCGGCAATTGTGATTGACGGCATTGCCAGGGGTAGAGAGATAAACCAAAAGGTTTGCAGACTATTTGCACCATCCAGAAAAGCCGCCTCTTCCAATTCTTTTGATATGGATTGAAAACCTGCCCTCATGTTCCAAATACAAAAAGGAAGTGCAAACGTGGCATAAACCAGGGTTAGCCCTAGCAATGTTGTTCTCAAGTGAACAATACTCAAGACGATATACAGAGGTGTCATAAATGCCACAGGT